>NZ_JAWSTH010000070.1:0-35427 GCF_033542075.1 Conexibacter stalactiti | reverse complement strand
CGGGCGATGTTGGCGCGGGCGGCGCCCAGCTCGCGAGCGGCGCCGACCTCGCGCAGCGCGCCGCCGCGCTGCTCGCACTGCTGGCGGGCGCGGTCGCCGGCGCGCTGCTGCTGGAGGCCGCGCTGTGGCTGCCGCTCGCGCTCGCGACGGCGCTCACGCTCGCCACGCACGCGCTCGACCGCCCGGCGCCCGCGCCGGCATGACGCGGCCGCCCGGCCTCTCAGCGCCCGCGCCGGCGTGACGCGGACGCGCCCGCCGGCGTGTGAAGCGACTCAGCCCTCGCCGTCGTCCAGCAGGTCAAGCACGAGCTGTGCGACCGCGTGCGGGGCGTCGGTGATCGAGAAGTGCGCGGCGCCGGGGATCGTCTTCAGCGTCACCTGCGGCGCGGCGTCGAGGATCGCCAGCTCCGCGTCGGTGATGCCGACCTCGTCGCGGTCGCCGCGGCCGAGCCAGACCGGGGTGGAGGCGGTCGCGAGGCGGCTCGCCAGCTCGCCGCCGTGCGCGGCCATGTGCTCGAAGAAGCCGACGACCTGCGCGCGGTTGGCGGCGCGCGGGTTGCGCTTCATCTCAGCCATCAGCTCGTCGAAGCGCGCCTCCGGCAGGCGTCCTCTCATCCCGTGCTTCAGCGTCGGGTTGATCCCGAGCCAGACGAGCGTGCCGACGACCGGCGTGTGGCTCGCCTCGTCGAGCGAGCGCAGGTCGTCCTCCTCGTCCTCGCGTGAGAGCGACGGCGAGAGCAGCAGCAGCTTGCCGCGGAAGTTGCCGCGCGCGGCGATCTCGATCGCGACGTTGGCGCTGAAGGAGTGGCCGACGATCAGGTCGATCGCCTCGGCGGCGGCGAACTCCTCGACGAGCGCCGCGTAGCTCGCGATCGAGTAGTCGAAGCCGTCCGGCGCGGGCCGCCCCGCGAAGCCCGGCGGGTCCGCCGCCAGCGCCGCGACCCCTGCCGTCGCGAGCGCCTCGTCGGCGAGCACGTCGGTGAAGAAGGCCGAGCTGCAGAACAGCCCCGGCAGCATCAGCACCCTCCGCCGCGGCTGCGCCGGGTCGTTCTCGACGACCGGCCATCCCGCCGCGTCGCGGCGCCGCAGCGCCGTGTCTCCGATCGTCACGGTCAGCTCCTCGCGGTGGCGGACGACGCGGCCGGGCGCGGTGGCACGCCGGCGGCCGCCCGCGCCTGCTCCGGGTACCAGGCGGTGAACTTGAACGCGCCGACGATCAGCGCGATCGGAAGAATCCAATTGAGCCAGTCGGTGCCGCTGTCGACCTGCTGCGCGATCACGCCGAGGATCGCCGAGACCGCGAACACGAGACCCCAGACGAGCGTCAGCATGCGATTGATCTGCTTGAACAGCGGGCTCTCCCAGATCTCCTTCGGCGCCTGCTCACGCGCGTACTGCTCGGTGAACGGGACGAACGCCAGCGAGCCGAGCACGACGATCGCGAGCGCGCCGCTGGAGATCGCCTGCGAGTAGTCCTCCAGCCAGCTGAGCTGGTCGCGATCGAGCACCAGCCCGGCGATCGTGAGCGCGCCGAAGAACGCGATCGACGCGATGTCGAGCAGCTTGAGGCTGCCGCGATCGGGCGTCGGGATCAGCAGGATGAGCGCGGCGAGCAGCGCCCCGCCCGACGCGTACTCCCAGCTGCTCGGACTCGCAACGACCCAGAAGATGATCCACGGGACGAAGCCGCGGAATGATTTGGCTCCCATGCAGGCGAGTGTGACGGTGACGTGACCCCGCACCGAGGTGACGCCGTCACCGCACAGCTTTGCGTGTGAAAGCTGCAACCAGCGGGTCAGCCCGCTGTCACCGTGACTGGGGTGGCTCCTCCAGCGGCCGCTCAGAAGTCCATCAGCTGCTCGAACAGGCCCTTCTTGCGCTTCTTGCCGGACTTGCTCGACTTGCCGCTCTTGTAGACGTCGAGCGCCTTGCGCGCCAGCAGCTCGGCCGCTTCGCGCTCACTCGGCTTGCGGCCGCTCGGCGGGGCGCCCGCGTAGGGCGCGGCGGGCGCCGCCGGCGCGTTGCGACGGCCTTCGACCTCGCGCAGGAAGTCCTCGTCGGGGTCGCCGCCGGCGAGCTGGCGCTCTCTCACGAGGATCTTGTCGAGCTCGCCGCGGTCGAGCCAGACGCCGCGGCAGTCGGGGCAGGCGTCGATCAGCACCTCCGCGCGCTCGACCTCGATCAGGCGGGTGCCGCAGGTGGGGCAGCGCAGCGGCTGACCGCCGCGCTGAGCCGGGATGCCGTTGATGCTCATGCGCGCGAGGCTAGCCAGATCAGTTCAAGAACGCATGAAGGTGCTCTGAGCGGTCGGCTCCGGCGGCGGCTTCAACGCCGCCGCCAGAGCCGCCTCGCTCACCAGGTCCAGGCGCCGTGCTGCGTGCTGCAGGCGCGGTTGCCGCCCGCGGCCGCGGTGCAGCGCGTGGCCGCCCGGTAACGGCGGTCGACGAGCGTCTGCGTGCGCTCGCGCGCCTGCTCGACGCGATCGCTGTACAGCGCCTCCTGCGCGACGGCGGTCGTCATCCGGCCGCCCTTCGTGCCGCGCCAGTTCTTCGCCGCGTAGGCGCGGCCCTCGGCGAGCGTCGGGAACTTCGGCGCGCCGACGAGGCGGTCGCCGACGCGCTGGCTCAGCAGCACCGACGCGGTCACGTAGCGCTGCTCGGCGGCGAGGCCGCGCGTGCCGCCGCCGAACCGCTTCGTCGCCTTGCTCAGCGCGGCGCCAGTGGGGATCGCGATCCCGAGCCGTCTCGCCTCGGTGCGCACCTGCGCGCCGGTGATCAGCGTCTTCAGCGCCTCGGCGGCCGTCTGTCTGGAGGGGTCACGCGCGTCGTCGTTGAGCAGGCGGCCCATGCGGCGCACCTGCGCGGCGGTGATCTCCGTCGTGCCGACGCGGGCGACGACGGCGTCGCCCTTGACGGCAGCGGCGGTGGCACCCGCGGCGCCCGCGTCGATGCCGCGCGCGGCGGCCGAGGACGCGATCAGGATCACGCGCCGCTCGTTCGTCGCTCTGCCGGGGAAGTCGTAGTCCGACGGCGCGAGCGCGGCATGCTGCGCGCAGAAGAGGCCGAGCTGGCCGCAGGCGGCCTCGGCGACGTTCTTCGCCATCACGGCGTGGCCGGCGCGCGAGGGGTGGATGCCGGTGTCGTTGGGGAAGACCCACGGTCTGTCGTCCCACGACTGGTGCTGGGCCCACGGGTCGAGCGAGGCGGTGTCGACGAAGGCGATCCGCCCGTCGCGACGCTCCTGCGGCCAGCGCGTGCGCGCCGCCGCCCGCGCTCTGTCGACCGCGTCGCGGATCGCGTCGTTGAGCAGGCCGGAGACGTACGCCGCTTGATCCCACTGCGACATGCCGTTGTCGCCCTTCTTGCTCGTGCAGGCGGTCGCGGAGGCCGGGCCGGCGAAGAAGTTCATCTGCTGCCAGGTGCCGAACGTCGTCGGGCACGCGAGGTGGTAGCCGAGCACCAGCACGCGGTTGCCCTGCTCCAGCAGCTGCGAGTAGACCGAGGTCAGGTGCTCGCCCTGCTTGTTGACGGCCCAGTCCTGCTCGAAGCAGCGGCGCAGTCTGTCGCGGCCGGCCTCCTCGTACCCCCAGATCCAGCCTCTGGCGCCGGTGCACTTGGCGTAGTCGCCCTTCGTGTCGGCGAACCAAGCGGCCGGGTAGGCGAAGTCGAACGAGAGGAAGTCGGCGAGCAGCTTGTTGGCGCCGAGCGTCATCACGACGAGCGAGTCGTCGATCGCGGCGGTCTGTCTGGAGAAGCCGCCGGGGGTGTTGTTCTTGTTCGTCGGATCGCCCGCGATCGGCTGCGAGTCCCAGTGCGCGGGCCGTGCGCCGGAGACGCCCCAGTTGCGGACGGTGGGCGCTCTGCCGAGGCCGGCGCGCTCCGTCGCGCTGCTCAGCCACGTGCCGAACTGCGCGGCGTAGGCGACGTTGCCGGAGGTGGCGCCGTCGTTCTGCCACGGCAGCCCGCCGCGGCGGTTGTTGGAGCAGAGGTTCTCCGGCAGCTTCGGGAACTCGGCCTCCTGGTTGCAGTCCTTCAGGCTCAGCCACGAGTTGTCGACCGAGCTGTTGCCCGGGCCGCAGACGTCGCTCGCGCCGCAGTAGCCGAAGGCGGCCGTGACCGAGTCGCCGAGCGCGACGACGTCGCGCGAGGCGTCGGCGCCGCCGACGTCGACCGCGACGCGCTGCTCGCCACCGCCGCCGCGCAGCGCGGTGCGGAAGGTCAGCGTCACGACGCCGGTCGCGCCCTGTGCGGGCGTGAAGCGGACGAACTTCGCGAAGCCCTCGCCGCCGACCGGCGTGACCGTGCCCGACGCGGCCGCGTCGACGGTGATCGGGGCGCGGCCGGCGAAGCAGTCGCGCGGGACCGGGACCGAGGCCGTTCTGCCGGCCAGGATCGCGATCTGCAGCGCGACGCCGCCGCCGCGCGCCGGCTGGTCGCAGGCGAACGGCGACGACGAGGCGGCGCTCGCACCACCCGCGGCGAGGCCGAGCCCTCCGAGCGCCACGACGCTCGCCAACATCGTCGTTCGCAACATGCTTCGTCTCCTCGTTGACTGCTTCATCTAGCTACGTGCTCTCAGCAATGCGGCGCGCGACTCGGCTCTGCGCCCGGCGGCCAGCTCCAGCTCGATCGCGAGCGGCAGACCGGCCGCGATCAGCGCCGGCGCGTCGGCCGGGTCGGCGTTCCAGCGCAGGCGCCGGCCGCCGTCGGTCAGCGCCAGCAGGCCAGGCCGCTCGAGCGCGCGGGCGACCGTCTCGCCGGCCTCCGGAACGCGCGCCAGGTCGGCGCTCGCGTAGGCGGCCGCCGGCACGTTGCCGCCCGGCAGCGGCCGCACCGTCGTGCGCGGCAGCTCGCCGTCGAAGGCGACGCCGGCGAACGTCAGCATGAAGGCGCGCGCCGGTCTCGCCAGGCCGCTGCGGGCGGCGCCCGGCAGCGGCAGCGTGACCGTGACCTCGTTGCGCTCCGGGTCGAGGATCGCGCCGGAGGGGATCGCGCCGCCTCTCGCCGGCACGAAGACCGTCCGCCGCACCGCCGCGTCGGCGCTCGCGCGCGTCTCGACGGCGATTCTGTCAGCGCGCGCGACGAAGACGCGGTCGCCGGCGCCGACCTGCGGCTGCTGCTCCTGCGCCGGGGTGCTCGGCGCGGGGCTGCTGCGCCACGTGTCGGAGCCCCAGCTGACCGGGATCCCGATGAAGCTGCCCTCGAAGCGGCCGCTGTTCGGCTTGAAGGCGACGTCGACGCCGTTGGCGCACTTGTCCCACCACAGCATGTGGACGCAGCCGCCGGCGCGGGCGCTGCCGTTGCGGACCCAGAAGTTCATCCCGCTGAGCCCGATCCGCAGCGACGAGCGCAGCTCGCCCTGCATGTAGACGGAGGCGACGTAGACGCCGACCTCGCTGCGGGGGATGACGAAGTCGAAGTCCCACTGCTGCGGCAGCGACACGTTCATCGTCGTGTCGTACGAGAGCGGGCCGAGGCGCATCGCGCTGCACAGCCGCAGCATCAGCTCCTTGCCGTCTCTCTGCGGCTGCAGGCGGGCGATCGAGCAGTCGCGCGGGTCGCCGTCGAGCCGCACGCCGTCGGGCGCGTACGCGAACAGCGCGCCCGCGCGCATCCCCAGCGGGCCGACGTCGGCCGTGTACTGGAAGGCGCCGGCGGCGGTCGCGACCGCGCCGTCTCTGTAGGAGAGCAGCAGCCCCGCCTCGGCGGCCATGATGCGCGTGCGCGCGTTGACCTCGGCCGTCTTCGCCGTCCACGAGCCGTCCTTGCGGACGAACTCCAGCCGCGCGTCGACGTTGCCCTCGGCGAAGGTCGTGTCGGCGAAGCGCAGCCGTCCTCTGCCGCGCAGCAGCGCGCTGATCGCGCTGTTGTTGGCGCTGAAGCGACCCTCGACGTCGATCGTCGACTCGCCCGCGTCGAGGCCGCCGGAGAAGGCGACGTCGACGTGGCGGTTGGCGCCGCCGGTGTCGATGTCGAGGTCGAGCGCGGTGCGGCGGAAGGCGACCGGGCCGGCGTCGAAGGCGCCGACGCGGACGGTCCCTCTGACCGCGAAGTCGGCCGTGCCGTGCTTGCGCATCGACGCCGCGAAGGTGACGGGCGTCGGGCCGACGGAGCCGTCGAAGCCGAGCGCGAAGCCGGGCTCGATCTTGTAGCCGGGCTTGCCGGGGGAGGGGTTGCCGATCGTGCAGCCGGTCGGCGCGACGACGATCTGCGCCCAGTTGGCGCTCAGCGGGCCGAGCGTCAGCACCGGTCTGCTGCCGCCGGGGCCGCCGAGCACGGCCGGCAGCTGGCCGACCTCCAGCTCGAGGCAGGCGTTCGTCTGCGAGATGCTGAAGGTGACCTTCGCGGGTGTGCGCGCCGGCATCCCGAGCGAGCTGCTCCAGCCGTCGGGCAGCGTCGCGTCGGCGGCGATCCCGAACGAGGTGTCGGCGCCGACCGAGGCCGAGACGAGCAGTCTGCGCACGTCGAGCCCCTGCTGGCCGAAGGCGTCGCGGACGGTGCCGTCTCGCAGCGACGGGTCGCTCGTGTCGACGCCGGCGCTGAGGTTGACCGACGGCGCGCCGAGGTTGATGCCCGCGGCGAGGAACAGCGGCGTGCGCGAGGCGGCGACGCCTCTGGCGCTGTTGGCCGGCGTCTCCAGCGCCGCCTTCGCCGCCAGCTCCAGCCGCAGGCTGGTCGCGCCGCTGTAGTCGAACGACATCTCCGTGCTGGTGAGGCCGAGCCGCGTCTCGTCGGCGCGCGCGGAGCTGCCGATCACGTAGATCGGGCGCGCGAATCTGACCGCGGCGGTGCCGGAGAGGCCGTAGCCGTCGGTGCTTCTGGTCAGCGCCAGCGACAGGTCGGCGCGCACGCCGAGCGCGTCGCGCAGCGACTCCGGCAGACGCTCTCTCGGCAGGTTGAGCGCGCCGCTGAGGCGCACGTCGCCGGCGCCCAGTCTGATCGCTCTGCCGGCGACGACGACGTCGGCCGCCTTGCTCGCGTAGGCGAAGCGGACCTCGTCGACCATCGGCCGGCTGCCTCTGCCGGCGGGGAGGCCGTCGGGCGTGAACTCGCCGAAGGAGCCGGTCAGGCAGTAGCCCGATCTGGCGAACTCGCCGTCGGCGGTGAAGCTCTCGCCGAGCAGCCTGCCGCGGGCGCTGACGCCGAACGCCAGCTCCTGGTCGCCGGCGAGGGTGGTCGGGGCGGGGTCGGCGGGCGCGGGCGGCGCGTCGGCCGAGGCGGTCGCGCCGCCTGCGGGGCGGCACCAGTCGGGGCCGTCGGTCGTCAGCTTCAGGCGCACGTCGGTGAGGCGCAGCTGCTCGGGGCCGAAGCCGGCGAGCTGGGCGCCGCCCTCGAATCTGACCGCGAAGGTCGACAGGTTGACGGCGGCGATGCCGTACCACGGCACAGTCTGGTCGTAGACGTGCGCGTCGCCGCGCACCTCCATCGCGAGCCGCACCTGTCTGGTGCTGCAGCCGGTCTCCTCGGCCGTGCAGGCGTTCGTGATCGCGCCGCGGACGCTGACGCCGGTGAGCGCGTCGGAGGGGCTCCAGCCGTGGACGGCGCCGGTCAGGCTGACGGTGAAGGTGTCGTGCGAACCCTCTCTGGCGTCGTCGTCGCCCTCGTAAGGGGCGCGCTCGAACGTGCCGGCGACCTCGTCGAGCGTGACGCCGTCGCCGAGGCTGAACGCTCTCGTCTGGGCGATCGTCAGCTTCCACTGCGAGGTGCTGGCGAACTCGCCGCTGGCATGCGCCTCGAAGTCGTCACGGCCGGTCGCGACGCGCACGTCGGTCGCCAGCGCGATCCCTTCGCTGTCCCACTGCGCGGACATGCCCTTCACGAAGACGTTGGAGGTGAGCGCGATCTCGCCGTCGGCGGGGTCGCTTCTGAGCGTCAGCGAGCCGGTCAGCGTGCCGTCGCCGCCGGACGGGGTGTGGGCCGCTCTGGCGCGCGGGGAAGATGCTCTCGCGTCCGCGTCGCCGTCGCCGGTTCTCGCGTCGTCGTCGCCATCGGCGGGCGCGGCCGGGCGCTGAACGGCGGCGTCGGGGTCGGTCTGCAGCGTGCCGCTGCCGGAGAGCGCGACGGTGCGGTCGTCGACGCCGTGCAGCACGACGAGCCGCTCGGCGCCGACCGTGACGCTGGTCGCGCCGTCGAGCGTGACGGAGCCGTCGAGCGTGACGCGGCCGTCCTGACCGGCCGGCGCCTGCGCGACGCTTCTGAGCGCGAAGCGGCGCTCGGCGGGGACGTAGGCGAGCGTGCTCTCGCCGGCCGGGAAGGTCCAGCCCTCCGGCAGCGGCAGCAGCTCGACGCCGTCGTCGAGGCCGATCTGGGCGCGCAGCGGGCCCCATCTGCCGTCGTCTCCGAGCGGCGCGGCGAAGCTGCCGACGCCGTCGGGCTCGACGCGCAGCCGCGGCGGGAGGTCGCTCCACCAGCCGTCGGGCAGGTCGAGCCAGCCGGAGGTGAAGGTCAGGCCGGCGGGGGTGACGGAGCCGGCGACGTCGGCGAAGACGAGGTCGCCGACGCGCACCTGCGTGGTCGAGAAGGCGATCCGCGCGCCGTTGTCGGCGCAGTCGGCGCCGGCGGCGGTCGCGCCGCCGAGCGTCACGCGCGCGCCGTCGGAGAGCACGATCGCGTCGGTGGCCGTGCCGGCGGCCGTGTCGTTCCAGAGCTGGCAGAACGGGGAGGCGGCCTCGTCCTGGGCGGCGGAGGCGCCGGGCGCGATGCCCGCGGTTCCGCCTGCGGCGGCGGCCGACGCGCGACCACGTCTCGACGTCGCCCGTCTCGACGCGGCTCTTCTGCTCGCGGCCCGTCTCGTCGGCCCGACGACGTGGATCGTCTCGCGCGTGCGCACGACGCGGCCGGAGACGACGGCGCGGACGCCGATCACGAAGCTGCGGACGCCGCGGGGGACGACGAACGCGAGCGTGCGGTCGCTGACCGTGCGGCCCTGCAGCGCCGCGCGCGGTCCGCGCACGACCGACCAGCGGACCCGCTCCAGCTCGCCACCCTGCGGGTCGACGTGCAGCGCGACGCGCTGGCCGGCGCGGGGGCCGGCGAGGGCGCTGCCGCTGACGTCGAGCGCGCGGATCACACGCGCTCTGGAGGCGTAGAGGCGAACGGCGCCGTCAGCGCGCTCGGCGACGCGCAGTCTGCGCGCGCCCGGCTTCAACGTCGCGGCGCGGTGCGGCAGCACGACGACGGTCGCGACGCCGCGCGTCTCGCCGCGCCAGTCGCGCGCGGTCAGCGCGAAGCGCAGCCGCGTCGCTCTGTCGACGGTGGGCGCTCTGACCTGCGCGGTGAGGACACGGCCGGCGGCGCGCCCGCTCGTCGGCGTCTGCCAGTCGACGCGCTCGCACGGGCGGGCGCCGCAGAGCTGCTGCCAGCGATAGTCGACCGGCAGGCCGGCGTCGTAGCGGCGCAGTCTCGCGGTCAGCACGATCGGCGGGCTGTCGACGCCCGCGCCATCGCCCAGCACGCGCGCCTTGGAGGTCGACAGCGCGACGCCGAGCGGGCGGCGGACGGTGAAGCGCTCGACGGCCGTGGCGGTGCGCGGGCGGGACGAGGATCTGCCCTCCCGCCAGCTCGCGCTCACACGCACGCTGGCACGGCCGGCTCTGCGCGCGAGCAGGCCGACGCGGACGGCACCGTGGCCGCCGGCCTGCGTCGCGCCGATCGCGGCGCAGCGCAGCGTGCGGCCGCGCACGGGCGCGCATTCCCAGCCAGGGGCGTGGACGCCGCGGACGCGGTAGGCGGCGGGGATCCGCACGACAAGGCGCGTGCCGCGCACGACGGTCGCGCGGTCGACCTGGCGGCTGAGCGTGATCGTCAGCGCGCCGCTGCCGCCGGCTCTCAGGGCGGTGTCGCCGACGGCGCCGAGCCCGAGCGCGCCGATCAGCGCCGCGCGCCGGCCGGGCTGGTCGACGGCGGTCGCGTTCGTCTCCTGCGCGCTGAAGGCGTAGTCGCGCGAGACGTCGCCGAGCGGCGCGTAGCCGGAGGCGGTGTTGCTCGCCGCGGTCGCCAACGGCGGTGCGGCGAGCGCCGCGGGGAGAGGGGAGAGCGCGGCGGGGGCGGCGGCGACCGCGACGGGTGCCGCGGCAGCCGAACCCGGCGCGGCCGCGACGGCCGTCGCGGGGACGGCCGCGGCCGCGAGCACCACCGCGGTCGCGAGCATGGACTTCATCGCGTCACCTCCGCCTCGTAGCGACGTTCGCCGGGGCCGGCGACGAGCAGCTCGTAGCTGCGGCCGGCGCGCAGCGGGACCGTCATCGGCCGGCGCGGGGTGACCCGCACGGACCGTCGCGCGCCGCTGCCGCTGTCTCTGACGAGCATCGTCAGCGGCCCGTCGAAGGAGCGCAGCAGCAGTCTGCCGGGGCGCCGCAGCGTGCGCACGGCGTGGAGGTCGCGGCCGCGGGCGGTGACGCCGAGGATGCCCGGCGCGCCGCGCTGCAGCGATGACTTGCGGTGGGCGAAGGCGTCGCCCAGGCGGGTCACGCCGGCGCCGTCGACGACGCGGCCGAACTGCGCCAGCTCGCCGTCGTCGTGGCTCACCATCGCGGTGCCGCCGGTCGCCTCGATCGCACGCAGCACGCGCGCCGTCAGCGCGCGCGGCGAGTGGACGGCGATCGAGACGCGCACGCGGTCCTTGCGCAGCGCGTGCAGCTGGTCGAGCAGCAGCCGCTGGTCGCCGAGGTCGTCGGCGATCAGCGCGATGCCCTGCTGGCCGCGCGGGGCGTCCGCGGCGTCGAGCAGGCGGCGGGCGCTGCGCAGCGCGTCGGCGGCGGCCGCGGGGTGGACGGCGGCCGTCTCGGCCGGCGGCGCCGGAGCCTCGCGCTGCGCCGGGGTCGCGGGCGGCACCTCGACGGGCCGGGAGCGCATGAGGGAGGCGGTCGCGGCGAGCTGCTCGGAGGTCGGCGCGGGGCGGTCGTCGACGCCGTGGGCGTGATCGGCCTCGTCCGCGGCGGACTCCTCCTCGTCGTGGCGCTCGCCGCCCTCCTCGCTGCCGTGCGTGTAGCCGTCATCCGGTCTGTTCCCGGGGGCGGCGGGGTCGGCGATCGGCGTGATCGTCGGGTCGTCGTCGAGGTCGCGCTCGCGCCCGATCTCGCGGTCGACCGGCGGATCGGCGGCGGCGTCGCCGGCGAGCGCGTCGTCGATCCGCGCGGCGGCCGGCGCGACGAACGGGTCGACGTCCTGCACGCCGCTGGCGTGGTCGAAGGTGACGACGGCGACGCGGGCGCCACGGCCGAGCCGTTCCAGCACCTGCCGCCCGGCGGTGACCTCGGCGGCGTCGTCGCCGGTGGCGGCGGCGCGGGCTCTGCCGCCCGCTCTCGCCTCGGCGCCGGTGCCGACCGCGAGCACGACCGTCGGTCTGTCGCAGTGCTCGGCGTAGTCGATCGTCAGCACGCAGATCTGCTGCGCGGCGCGGGCCTCGCCGTACTCGTCGACGAGCGCCTGGCGGAAGACCGACCACTGCCGTCTCGCCTCGCGCGCGGCCATGCTGACGGCCCGCTGGAAGTTGGTCGCGCCCTCGACGAAGATGCGGCCGCGCGGCGTTCCGGGCTCGGTCGTGCGGCCCGTTCTGAGGTCGATCAGGCCCTTGTCCTTGTTGAGGCCGAGGTCTCTGTTGGACTCGCCGTGGATCACGCGATCGTGGCCGCAGGCCTTCTTCGGGTAGCAGGAGCCGGTGAAGTTGTCCGGGACGTTGTCGCGGTAGCCGACGCGCAGGTCGAGGAAGGGGGCGAGGTCGTGGCGGTCGAGGCCGATCGGGTTCTCGGGCGAGAGGCGGCGGGCCGGGTCCTGGTGGTCGGCCCAGTTCGTGTGCGAGTAGAAGTCCTCGGCCATGTGCAGGACGTAGCCGAACGGCTCGAGCACTCTGCACTTCGGCCGTCCGCTGCGGACGCCGTTGAAGACGCAGGTGGGGCTGAAGATGCCGGTGCCGGGGTTGGCGGTGTCCGCTCTGCCTCTGGAGACGAGGTCTCTGGCGGCCGGCACGGCGCCCCAGTCGGGCGTCGCCGGCGGGAAGTCGTTGTCGCCGATCACTCTCGTGCCGTAGAGCTTGTCTCTGCCCCACTGGATGCACTCGTACAGCCGGCGCATCGCGACGTAGTAGCCCTGTCCGTACGCCTGCAGGCCGTGCAGCGCCGGCACGAGGTAGTCGCTGTTGTCGCAGTGCCAGTAGTCGCGGTCTCTGTGCAGGTGCAGCGGGATGTTGTCGGGCGCGCCGACCGCGCCGAAGCTGCCGCGCTTGCCGGCGAGGTTGTCGAGCGAGGCCGGCTGGAAGCACTCGGGCGGCTGCACGCCCGCGCCGCACTGCAGCGCCAGGCGCGTGACGCGCTCGTGCTCGCTGTGCTGGCCGAGGATCCCCCAGACGGTGCCGAACGCCTGCGCCGAGGGGGCGACGACGGCGCCCGCGAGCAGGGTCAGCGCGACGACGAGCGCCGTGCGGCCGGCGGTCGGCACCGCGCGCGGGCTGAGCAGGTGACGGCGTGGGCGAACCTGCCGGTCTCGGCGGTCGTCGGCGGGCATGGGAAACGGTCCTTCTGTCGATCGGCACGTCGGCGGCGCGACGCGGCCGCCACGTTCGCGCGCGGCGGGCTCCTACCCCTTGATATCGATCGAACGCGGTGCTTCTTGAGGACGAATGTTGCAGGCGAACGTGTGACGACTTGGCACGTGTCCGCTCAGAACGAGATCTGGCCGCCGATCGAGACGACGCGCTCGGCTGGCAGACGGAAGTAGTCGGCGGGGTTGGCCGCGTTGCGCGCCATCGTGATGAACAGCAGCTTGCGCCAGCGCGCCATGCCGGGCGATTCGTCGGCCACGATCGTGATGTTGGAGAGGAACCAGGTCGCGTGGTACGGGTTGAAGTCGACGTCGAGGCCGGGCGGGCGGCTGCGGGCGCGCAGCAGCGCGCGCGGCACGTCGGGCCGGTCCATGAAGCCGAACCGCAGCGTCACGTGGCTGAAGTCCTCGTGCTGCTCGCCGAAGCGCTCGAACGAGATCCGCTCCGACTCCGGCACGTGCGGCGTGGTCGTCGTCTGGACGGTCACGATCACGACCTTCTCGTGGATCGAGTGGATCCGCTCGACCGCGAGCCGCAGCGCCAGCGGCGTCGAGTCGCGGCTGGGGTTGAGGTAGATCGCGACGCCCGGCACCTCGCGCACGAGCGGGCTGCCGCGGCGCATCTTCTCGACGAACGGGGCCAGCGGGCCCTCCGCTCTGGTGCGCGCGACCGTCACCTCCTCGCGGCCGCGGTCCCAGGTCCGCAGCAGCAGCAGGATCAGCGCGCCGGCGGCGAGCGGGAACCAGCCGCCGTGGGCGATCTTCGTGACGTTGGCGGCGAGGAACAGCAGGTCGACGGTGACGAAGACGAGCGCGCCCGCGACGACCATCCACAGCGGCTTGCGCCACAGCACCCGCACGAGCACGAGGAAGAGGATCGCGTCGATCAGCAGCGTGCCGGTGACGGCGATCCCGTACGCGGTCGCGAGTCTGTGCGAGGAGCCAAAGCCGATCACGAGCGCGACGACGGCGGCGAACAGCGCCCAGTTGACCGCCGGCACGTAGACCTGGCCGATCTCCTCCTCGGAGGTGTGGCGTATCGTCAGCCGCGGCAGGTAGCCGAGCTGGACCGCCTGGCGCGTGACCGAGAAGGCGCCCGAGATGACGGCCTGGGAGGCGATCAGCGTCGCGACCGTCGCGAGCGCGATCACCGGGATCCGCGACCACTCCGGCAGCAGCAGGTAGAAGGGGTTGGAGATCGCCTCCGGCTGGGCGAGGATCAGCGAGCCCTGGCCCATGTAGTTGAGCGTCAGCGCCGGGAAGACGACGAAGAACCAGGCGCGCCGGATCGGCTCGCGGCCGAAGTGGCCCATGTCGGCGTAGAGCGCCTCGGCGCCGGTGATCGCGAGCACGACCGAGCCGAGCGCGATGAACGCGATCCCCGGATGGTCGGCGAAGAAGGCGCCGGCGTAGTGCGGCGAGAGCGCGCGCAGGATCTCCGGGTGGGCGACGACGCGACCGAGCCCGGCGGCCGCCAGGACCGCGAACCACAGCACCATCACGGGGCCGAAGAGGCGCCCGATCACGCCGGTGCCGAAGCGCTGGATCAGGAACAGCGCGCTCAGCACGACGAGCGTGAACGGCAGCACGACCGACTCCAGCGACGGCGCCGCGACCTCGACGCCCTCGACCGCGGAGAGGACGGAGATGGCGGGCGTGATCATGCCGTCGCCGTAGAACAGCGCGACGCCGAAGAGGCCGGCGAAGATCAGCGCCGCCTTCAGCCGCGGCTGTCCCATCGCCGTCCGCTTGACGAGCGCGACGAGCGCCATGATCCCGCCCTCGCCGCCGTTGTCGGCGCGCATGATGAACGTGACGAACTTGATCGAGACGATCAGCGTCACCGACCAGACGATCAGCGAGATGACGCCGTAGACGTCGCCCTCGGTCGGCTTGACGGCGCCGTCGTCGGCGGCGAAGACGGTCTGCAGCGCGTAGAGCGGGCTCGTGCCGATGTCGCCGAAGACGACCCCGAGCGCGCCGAGCGCGAGCGCGAACGGGGCGGCCTGACGGCCCCGTTCGGCGACGGCGGTCGCCATGCTAGAGCGCGCCGAGCTGGTCGCGCAGCGCGGCGATCTTCGCCTCGTCGCGCTCCCAGTGGGTCCACTGGCCGACGCGGTGGCTTCTGACGAGGCCGGCACGCTGCAGCGTCGCCATGAACTGGGAGGCGGTCGACTGCGAGACGCCGGCCTTCGCCTGGATGTGCTTGAGGCAGACGCCGGGCGCGCCCGGGCCGCTCGGCGGGAAGTGCTCGTCGGGCTGCTTGAGCCAGCCGAGGATGCGCAGGCGGTTGGGGTTCGAGAGCGCCTTGAAGAGGCCGAGCAGCTCATCGGACTGGTCTGGCGTTGTGGCGGCCATCGTCAGATCGTAGCGGCATATCGCGTTTTACCGATCCATCTGTTATCACTTCGAGATATCGCGAAATCGCGATGTACCGATTGGAGCTTCACCATGCAGAGCAGCAACGTCGCACTCGTCGCCGGCGCCCAGGGCGTGATCGGGCGCAACCTCGTCGACCACCTCGCCGCGCAGGGCGACTGGCAGGTGGTCGGTCTGTCGCGGCGCGGGGGAGCGCCGCGCGCGCGGGTCCGCCACGTCGCCGTCGACCTGCTCGACGGCGAGGACGCGCGGGCGAGACTGGCCGGCCTCGGCGACGTCACCCACCTCTTCTACGCGGCCTACCAGGAGCGGCCGACCTGGGCCGAGCTGGTCGAGCCGAACGTCGCGATGCTGCGCAACGTGCTCGACGCGATCGAGCCGGTCGCGCCCGGCCTGCGGCATGTGAGCCTGCAGCAGGGCTACAAGGTCTACGGCGCCCACCTCGGCCCGTTCAAGACGCCCGCGCGCGAGTCCGATCCGCTGTTCATCGCGCCGGAGTTCATGCACGCCCAGCAGCAGCTGCTGGAGCGGCGGCGCGAGGGGAGCGCGTGGAGCTGGTCGGCGCTGCGGCCGTCGGTCGTCGGCGGCTTCGCGCTCGGCAACCCGATGAACCTCGCGATCGCGATCGCCGTCTATGCGTCGATCTGCAAGCAGCTCGGCCTGCCGCTGCGCTTCCCCGGCAGCCGCGGCGCCTATGAGGCGCTGCTGGAGATGACCGACGCCGGCCTGCTCGCGCGCGCGACCGCGTGGGCGGCGACCGAGCCGCGCGCGGCCGGCGAGGCCTTCAACGTCGCCAACGGCGACCTCTTCCGCTGGTCGGAGCTGTGGCCGCGCCTGGCGGCCTGGTTCGAGCTGGAGACCGCGCCGCCGCTGCCGCTCTCGCTGGCGGAGGCGATGGCCGACAAGGTGCCGCTGTGGGAGCGGATCGTCGCCGAGCACGGCCTCGTGCCGCACCCGTTCGAGGAGCTCTCGTCGTGGGCCTTCGCCGACTTCGTCTTCTCGTGGGACTACGACCTCTTCGCCGACAGCTCGAAGATCCGCCGCGCCGGCTTCCACGACTACGTCGAGACCGAGGCGATGTTCGTCGCGATCTTCGAGGACCTGCGCCGGAGGCGGGTGATTCCGTAGGCGGCGGCGTGTGCGTGCCGACGGCGCGTCGGCGCCCTCGCCGGCGGCCCGCGCGCCTCGTGCGGACGGCGCGACATGGGAGCGCGCCGGGCCGGGTAGTCGACCCCTATGCCCGACACCACCCAACTCGGCAGCGCCGGCCTCGTCGGCTGGCGCAAGGCGGTCGCCGACCGCGTCGCCACCCCGGCCGCGAACCGCGCCCCCGTCAGCGAGGACCAGGCCCGCGCGATCGTCGGCGCCCTCTTCTTCGCCCTCTCGCTCTACTACGTGATCAGCACGATCGTGCGGATGGTGAAGTCGCAGGGCGGGTGAGGCGTGGTGTCGGCGCGAGCCGGGTCGTAAGCACCACATAGCGGCTGTAGACCGTCGACCCGCTTCACCTTAGAGTCGGTGGGGACGGAGGGTGAAGCGTCAAGGCGACGCAAACGGCTGATACCCGTGAGCCCGAGGTGGTCCCTCGGATGGAGTTCGAGTCTCCCGCCCTCCGCCAATCCTTGCTGGCCGGCGACCGGACTCGAAGGGGCGCGATCATCATGCGCTTGTGGGGTCACTTCCCACCGTGTCTTCGTGGCGTCGCCGGCCAGAGCAAGGTTGCGCCGATCTGCGCCACGGTTAGAATCGAACTACGGGTATCAGCCGCATCGGGTTCACCACCCGCGCTCGACCCGCTCTTCGGAGCGGGTCGATGTCGTTCTGGGGGCCGACAGCGCGGCCGTTCGGCGTACCACTGGTCGTCAGAAGCGGCGATCGGCCAGTCCGGCTGAGCCGAATCAGCCCCACCTCGACACCCGGTCCATCAACCCGTCGATCGCCCATCGGGCGATGGCGGCGGGTGCGGGCGCGGAGCAGGCTTCCCGTCGTCAGCGAGCGAGGGAAGCGATGCGGCGAAGCGGTGGACAGCAGGACGGCGACGAGCGGCTCCTCGTCGCCACGGATGTGCGCAAGGCGTTCGCGGGCACGGTCGCGCTCGCCGGCGTCTCGCTGCGGCTGGAGCCGCGCTCGACCGTTGGGCTGATCGGACCCAACGGCTCCGGCAAGACGACGCTCATCAACTGCGTCTCGGGCGTCGTGCGGCCGGATGCCGGCAGCGTCCGCGTCGGCGGGGTCGACCTCGCGCAGCGGCCGTCGCACGCCCGCGCCAAGGCCGGCGTCGCGCGCACCTTCCAGAACATCCGCCTCTTCCGTGACCTGACCGTCGCGCAGAACTGCGAGGTCGCGCTCGTCGCGCAGCCACGGGCGCGGCGCGCCGAGACGCTGCCCGTCGCCGAGGTGCTCGAACTGCTCGGCCTCGCCGACGCCGCCCGCGAGCGCTCCAGCGCGCTCTCCTACGGCGCGCAGCGCCGCGCCGAGCTTGCGCGCGCTGCCGTCACAGCGCCGCGCTTCCTGCTGCTCGACGAGCCGGCCGCCGGCATGAACGAGCGCGAGACGGAGGAGCTGATCGCCGCGATCCGCGCGCTGCGCGAGCGGCTCGGCTGCGGTGTGCTCGTCGTCGAGCACGACCTCGGCCTGATCGGCGCGCTGTGCGACACGGTCGAGGTGCTCGACGCCGGCAACTGCATCAGCCGCGGGACCCCGCAGGAGGTGCGGGCCGACCCGGCGGTGATCGAGGCCTACATCGGCGGCGGTGGGGAGCCGGACCGCGCAGACCGCGCGGGCGGCACGGACCGCACACCAACCCCGGGGCAGATCGAACAGACCGAGGAGGTCTCGCAGTGAAACGAACCCTGATCGCGCTGGTGGGCGCGGGCGCCCTGTCGCTGACCGTCGCCGCGTGCGGCTCGTCCGACGACGAGGGCGGCTCGACGTCCGCCGCGGCAGGCACCGGCACCGCCGCCGCCGCCACCGGCGGCGAGACCGTGAAGGTCGGCTACGCGGCCGCCCTCTCGGGCTTCCTCGCCCCCTACGACACGCCGTTCTACAACGCGCTGAAGATCGCGGTCGCCGACAAGAACGCCGAAGGCGGCCTCGCCGGCAGATACAGAATCGAGTTGGACGTCAAGGACGTCAAGAGCGAGATCCCGGTCGCCGCGCAGGTCGCGCAGGAGCTGGTCGACGACGGCGCGCAGCTGCTGATCACGCCCTGCGACGCCGACCCGTCGGTCGCCGCGGGCCAGCCGGCGCAGACGGCGCAGGTGCCGGCGATCTCCGGCTGCGCCGGCTCGCCGCGCCTGCCCGCCTCCGTCGGCGACTACATGTTCCAGAACGTCTTCGCGATCAACTCGCAGGTCGTGCCGCTGGCCGAGTACGCCGTCAGAGACGAGGGCTACAGAACGGCCTTCCTGCTCTACTCGCCCGACACGCGCTACACCAACGACGGCCCGATCCACTTCGGCGAGGTCTTCAGCGCGCTCGGCGGCGAGGTCGTCGGCAGAGAGACCTACAAGTTCCAGGGCCAGGAGTTCGGCGCGCAGATCGCGAAGATCCGCGCCGCCAGACCGGACGTGATCATGACGTCCGCCTACGACCCCGACCTCTCCGCCTTCCTCAAGCAGCTGCGCGCGGCCGGCGTCGACACGCCCGTCTTCGGGACCGACGGCGCTGACGCCCCGTCGTTGCTGAGATCGGCCGGCGCCGCCGCCAACGGCCTCGTCTTCGCCACGCACGGCATGCCGGTCCCCGAGGAGCCGGAGGTCGAGGCGTTCGCGGCCGAGTACAGAGAGAAGACGGGCAACGCGCCCGAGAGCGCCTTCGTCTACGCCGCGCCCGACCTCGTCGCGGTGCTCGACGCCGCCGTCAGAAGCGCGGGCTCGCTCGACGGGCCGGCGCTGCGCGACGCGCTCGACTCCTTGAGAGCCGTGAGAGGGACGACCGGCGAGATCACCTTCGCGGGGATGGAACGCAGCCCGCTGAAGCCGGTCACGCTCGTGAGAGTCGAGGACGACAGATTCGTCTTCGTCGACCAGCGGATACCGGAGCCGGAGCTGATCCCGGCGCCCGTCGAAGGCTGAGCGGAGCCAGCGCGACGATGACCGATCAACCGCTGCTCAGCGTCAGCGACCTGAGCGTCTCCTACGGGCCGGTGCAGGCCGTGCGGGAGGCGTCGCTGGAGGTGCGCGCCGGCGAGATCGTCGCGCTGCTCGGCGCCAACGGCGCCGGCAAGTCCTCGACGATGTGGGCGCTCGTCGGGATGGCGCCGCGGACCGGCGGGCGGATCGTGCTCGACGGCCGCGACGTCACCGGCGCCGCGCCCGAGGACGTCGTCCGCGCCGGGATCGCGATCGTGCCGGAGGGACGGCGCGTCTTCGCCAACCTGACGGTGCGCGACAACATCCGCCTCGGCGGCGTCGCGCGCCGTGCCGGCGACCCCCACGGGCCGCTCCAGCGGGACGAGGTCGGCGACCTCTTCCCGCTGCTGGCGGAGCGCTGGGACCAGGTCGCCGGCGGCCTCTCCGGCGGCCAGCAGCAGCAGCTCGCGATCGCGCGGGCGCTCGCCGCGCGGCCGCGCCTGGTGCTGCTCGACGAGCCGTCGCTGGGACTGTCGCCGCGGCTCGTCGGCGAGGTCTTCGAGCTGATGGCGGAGCTGCGCCGGCGCGCGATCACGCTGCTCGTCGTCGAGCAGAACGTGCAGCGCTCGCTGGCGATCGCCGACCGCGCCTACGTCTTGCAGGGCGGCCGCATCGTGCTGTCGGGCGACGCGGCCGAGGTGCGCGACTCCGAGGCGACGGAGGCCGCCTTCCTCGGCGGCCGCACGACCACCCGCACGACCACGACCACGACCGTGACCGGCTGAAGGAGAAGGTGCAGTGGAGCTGTTCGTCCAACAGGTCGTCAACGCGATCAGCCTCGGCGGCATCTATGCGCTGCTGGCGATCGGGCTGGCCGTCGTCTTCAGCGTCGCGGGGCTGATCAACATCGCCCACGGCGAGCTGATGACGATCGGCGGCTACGTGATGCTGGCGCTCGTCGGCGCCGGCGTGCCGTGGCCGCTGATCATCGTCGGGATCATCGCCGCGCCGGCGCTCGCCGCCGTCGCGATGGAGCGCGTCGCCTTCCGCCCGCTGCGCAAGAGCGGGCCGCAGACGCTCTTCCTCAGCTCGCTCGTCGTCGCGATCGTGTTGCAGGGGCTGTTCCAGAGCTTGATCTCGCCGCAGCCGCAGGGGATCGCGCTGCCGGGCTTCCTCGACGACGCGGTCGAGGTCGGCGGCGTCACGATCGGCGTCGCGGCGATCGTCACCGTCGTCGTCGTCGCGATCACGCTCGCGGGCCTCGTCTGGTTCTTCCGCCACACGACCGTCGGCTGCTCGATCCGCGCGGCGTCGCTCGACTTCGACATGGTGCGGGCGGTCGGCGTGCGCGCCAACCGCGTGATCCCGCTCGCCTTCGCGCTCAGCGGCGCGCTCGCCGGCGTCGCCTCGTTCCTGTGGATCGCGCAGCGCGGCTCGGTCGACCCGCTGCTGGGGCTGACGCCGGTGCTGGCGGCCTTCGTCGCGACCGCCGTCGGCGGCCTCGGCTCGACGGCCGGCGCGGTCCTCGGCGGCTTCCTCTTCGGCGCCCTGACCGTCTTCTTCCAGGCGACGCTGCCCGACGGGCTGCTGCCGTTCCGCGACGTCTTCACGTTCGGCCTCGTGATCGGGATCCTCGCGTTCAAGCCGCGCGGCCTGCTGGCGGCGGCGACGGGGGAGCGGGCATGAGCGCGCTGCTGAGAGGCGACCGCCCGGCGCAGGCGAGCGCGCCGCCGTCGCCGTCCTCGCTGCAGCCGCGCGGCGCCGGCCGCCGGATCGCCCGCGCCGCGCTCGGAGCGCTGCCGGTCGCGGCGCTGCTGCTCCTGCTGGCGCTGTGGGTCGAGGGCTCAGGCGCCCCCTCCGACCGCCAGCTGGCGATCAACTTCCTCGTCTCGCTGATCGCCGTCGTCGGGATCCAGAGCTACGTCGGCACGACCGGCGTGCTGTCGTTCGGCCACCTCGGCTTCATGGCCGTCGGCGCCTACGCCTCGGCGCTCGTGACGATCCCGGTCGCGGTCCGCACGACGCAGCTGCCCGACCTGCCGCTGATCGGCTCGGTCGAGCTGGGCTTCGGCGGCTCGCTGCTCGTCGCGGCGCTGACGGCCGCGCTCGTCACGGCGCTGCTCGGCGCCGTCTTCGCCCGCTTCGACGGGACCGCTGCGGTGATCGCGACCTTCGGCCTGCTGCAGATCTGCAACGTGCTGCTCTACGGCCTGACCGACGTGACCGGCGGCGCGCAGGGGCTCTACGGCGTCCCGCGTGACGCGACCGTCGTCGTCGCGGCGCTGCTGGCCGGCGGCGCGGTGCTGGCGGCGCGGCTGCTGCGCGAATCGCGCCTCGGGCTGAAGCTGAGAGCGGGCAAGCAGGACCAGCTGGCGGCGGCGGCGATGGGCGTCGACGTCCACCGCACGCGCTGGGTCGCGTGGACGGTCAGCGGCACGATCGTCGGCGTCGCGGGCGCCCTGCAGGCGCACAGCCTCGCGATCGTCTCACCCAGCTCGTACTTCCTCGTGCCGACCTTCACGCTGCTGGCGATGCTGATCGTCGGCGGCGCGGGGACGGTCTCCGGCGCGATCGCCGGCGCGGTCGTCGTGACCGCCGCGACGCAGCTGCTGCGCGGCGCCGAGGACGGCTTCGCGCTCGGTCCGCTGCACGTCGGCGAGATCTTCGGCGCGACGCAGATCGCCGTCGGGCTGCTGACGCTGGCGATCCTCGTGCTGCGGCCCGGCGGGCTGCTGCCCGAGCGCGAGCTGGACGAGCGCGCGCCCGGCGCGGGCGCTCCACGCAGGTGGCTGCGACGGGCGCGGCGGCGCGGCGCGCCTGTGCCAGACTGAGCCGCGATGGACCGCCGCAGCGTGATCGCCGCCCGCGCGCGCCGCAGCCAGGCGCGCGCACCCGGCGGCGACGAGCTGGCGCGGCTCGCCTTCGAGCGCGCGCCGCTGCCGACCGCGCTCGTCGAGGTCGACGGCGAACGCGCGTGGCTGCTGCGCGCCAACGTGCGCGCCTGCGAGCTGCTCGGCGCACCGGCCGAGGCGCTCGCCGGGCGCCCGCTCGACGAGCTGATCCTGCTGGAGCGGCTGGAGCGCGACGCCCACGGTGCGCTCGGCCGCGCCTGCGAGCGCGGGATGAGGGCGAGCACGCGCGGCGGGGCGGCGGCTGGCGGCGCGGCGCCCGGAAGCGCGGCGCCCGGAAGCGCGGCGCCCGGAAGCGCGCCGCCCGGCACGCTGCTGGAGGTGAGCGCGACGGCGCTGCCCGGCCACGCCGTCTTCGTCGTGCAGCTGCGCGTCGTCAGCGAGCCGAGCGCCGTCGAGCGCGAGCTGCGCGAGGCGGTCAGAGAGCTGGAGGGGATCATCGACTACTCCGCCGCGCTGATCTACGTGAAGGACCGCGACGGCCGCTACACGCTCGTCAACCGCCACTTCGAGCGGCGCTTCGGCTTCGCGCGCGAGGAGGTGCTCGGCCGCACTGACCACGACCTCTATCCGCCGCAGTCGGCCGCCTCCTACGTCGAGCACGACCGGATCGTGTGGGAGACCGGTGAGGCGGTCGAGGTCGAGGAGCCGGCGGAGGACATCGGCGGCTCGTGGCTGTCGATCAAGTTCCCGCTGCTCGACGACAGTGGCCAGCCGTACGCGCTCGCCGGCATCTCGACCGACATCACGCAGCGGATCCGCGCCGAGGCGGCGGCGCGCGACGCGCGCGACGAGGCCGAGCGCGCCAACCGCGCCAAGTCCGACTTCCTCTCGCGCATGAGCCACGAGCTGCGCACGCCGCTGAACGCGATCCTCGGCTTCGGCCAGCTGCTGGAGCTGGAGCGGCTGGAGCCGGAGGGGCGCCAGTCGGTCGAGCAGATCCTGAAGGCCGGCCGTCACCTGCTGCAGCTGATCAACGAGGTGCTGGAGGTGACGCGGATCGAGGCCGGTGCCCAGCACATCGCGCTGACGCCGGTGCACGTCTGCGAGCCGCTCAACGAAGCGCTGGAGCTGGTCCGCCCGCTCGCGCGCGAGCGCGGGATCGAGATCTCGGTCGACATGCACGGCGGGCTGCACCGCTATGTCTCCGCCGACTTCCAGCGGCTCAAGCAGGTGCTGCTCAACCTGCTCTCCAACGCCGTCAAGTACAACTGCGAGGAGGGGGTCGTGCGCGTCACCTTCGCCGACGCCGGCACGCGCCTGCGCTGCCTCGTGACCGACACCGGGCCGGGGCTCAGCGCGCAGGACGTCAGCCGCGCCTTCCTGCCGTTCGAGCGGCTCGCCGCCGACCGCACCGAGACCGAGGGGACCGGCCTCGGGCTGGCGCTGTCGAAGTCGCTGATGGAGGCGATGCACGGCCAGATCGGGATCCAGCACACCGCGCCCGGCGAGGGCTCGACCTTCTTCCTGGAGCTGGAGCCGGCGGCGCGGCCGCAGGAATCGGACGCGCTCCCCAGCGGGCCGGCCGTCGTGCCCGAGAGCTGGGAGCTGGGCCCGGCGACCGTCCTCTACGTCGAGGACAACCTCTCCAACTTCGAGCTGGTGCAGCGGATCCTCGAACGGGCCGGCGCGATCGAGCTGATCCCGGCGATGCAGGGCGTGCTCGCGGTCGACCTCGCGGCGCAGCACCGACCCGACGTGATCCTGCTCGACCTCGACCTGCCCGACATCAAGGGCGGCGAGGTGCTGCGGCGGTTGAAGCGCGACGAGCGGACCGCCAAGATCCCGGTCCTGATCCTCTCCGCCGACGCGACGCTCGCGCAGATCGAACGGCTGGAGCAGCAGGGGATCGAGGCCTATCTGACCAAGCCGCTCGACATCCCGCGCTTCCTCGACACGGTCAAGTCGGCGCTCGCCGGCCGCGCGGAGGCGTGAGCCGGTGACCGCCGTCACCGTGCTCGTCGCCGACGACCACCCGGTCTTCCGGGAGGGGCTCGTGCGGCTGCTGCGGGCGCGGCCGGAGCTGCAGGTCGTCGCGGAGGTGGGGGACGGGCGCGCGGCGCTCGACCAGATCCGCGCGTTGAAGCCGCAGGTCGCCGTGCTTGACCTCGGCCTGCCGGAGATCGGCGGGATCGAGGTGCTCGACGCGCTCCAGCGCGAGCACCTGCCGACGCGCGTGCTGGTGCTGTCGGCGCTGGAGGACAGCGCCACCGTCTACCGCGCGCTGGAGCTGGGCGCGCGCGGCTACCTGCCGAAGGTCGCCAGCAGCGACGCGATCTGCGACGCGATCGCCGTCATCGCGCGCGGCAGAACGATCGTGCCGGAGTCGCTCCAGGACGGGCTCGCGACGCAGATCCGGATGCGCCGCGAGGTCGCCGACCGGCCGCCGCTGACCCCGCGCGAGCTGGACATCCTGCGGCTCGCCGCCGACGGCCGCTCCAACGCCGAGATCGGCGCCGAGCTGCACGTCAGCGGCGCGACCGTCAAGACCCACTTCCACCACGTCTTCGAGAAGCTCGAAGTGTCCGACCGCGCCGCCGCGGTCGCGCAGGCGATGCGCCGCGGCCTGCTGCACTGAGACGCCTCAACCCCGCGATCACCCATCGGCCGATGGGATCGCGGCGGCCCGCGCCGCAAGCTCTTGCGAACCCGTCCCGCAGCAACTGAAAGGACGCTTCGTTGAGCTTCCGGATCTCTGTCGACACCGGGGGGACGTTCACCGACGTGGTGCTCGTCGACCCGGGTGGAGACCTCCACGTCGCGAAGTCGCTGACGACCGTCGCGCGCGGCTTCGACGGCATCCGCCCGAGCCTCGAGCAGCTGGGCGAGCGGCTCGGCCTCGGCGTCGCCGAGCTGCTGGCGCAGACGTCGCAGTTCGCCTACGGCACGACGCGCTCGACGAACGCGATCGTCGAGGGCAAGACCGCTCGCACGGCCTTTCTCACGACCGCTGGCTTCCCCGACACGCTGCTGCTGCGCGAGGGGGGCAAGATCGGCCCCTTCACGCCGATGGAGTTCCCGGCGCCGTACGTGCCGCGCTACCTCACCTTCGAGCTGGAGGAGCGGGTCGACAGCGACGGCGGGATCTTCAGAGCGCTCGACGAGACCTCGGTGCTGGCGGCGATCGACGCCTGTCGCGAGCACGACGTCGAGGCGATCGGCGTCTGCCTGCTGTGGGCGACCGCCAACCCGGCCCACGAGCTGCGCGTCGGCGAGCTGCTGGCCGAGCACCTGCCCGACGTGCCGGTCACGCTCTCGCACCTGCTCAACCCGGTCGTGCGCGAGTACCGCCGCGCCTCCTCGACCGTGATCGACGCCTCGCTGAAGCCGCTGATGCAGGCCTTCCTCGGCCAGCTGCGCGACGACCTCGCGGCGGCCGGCTTCGCCGGCGAGCTGCTGATCTCGACCTCCTACGGCGGCGCCTGGCCGACCGAGGAGATGATCGAGCGGCCGATCTACAGCGTCGGCTCCGGCCCGTCGATGGCGCCGGTCGCCGGCCTCGCCGCCGGCCGCGCCGAGCTGGGGACGCAGGAGCCGAGCGTGCTCGTCTGCGACACCGGCGGCACGACCTTCGACGTCGGCCTGATCAGCGACGGCGAGATCCACTACTCCAACGACACCTGGCTCGGCGGCAAGTGGACCGGCCACATCACCGGCACGAAGGCCGTCGACGTGCGCTCGATCGGCGCCGGCGGCGGCTCGATCGTCTCCGTCGACAGCGGCGGGCTCGTGCACGTCGGGCCGGAGAGCGCCGGTGCCGATCCCGGCCCCGCCTGCTACCGCCGCGGCGGCACGCTGCCAACCGTCACCGACGCCGCCGCGCTGCTCGGCTACCTCGATCCGGAGGGCTTCCTCGGCGGCCGCCTGCAGCTCGACCTCGACGCCGCCCGCGCGGCCTTCGAGCCGGTCGCCCAGCGGCTCGGCAAGACGGTCGAGGAGGCGGCCGAGGGCGCGCTCGTGATCGCGACGCAGAACGTCGTCTTCGCGATCCGCGAGATCACGATCGCGCAGGGGATCGACCCGCGTGAGCTGGCGATCGTCGCCGGCGGCGGCGCCAGCGGCCTCAACGTCGTGCAGATCGCGCGCGAGCTGGGCTGCCGCACGGTGATCCTGCCGCGCACCGCCGGCGCGCTGTCGGCGACCGGCGCGCTGCAGGCCGACGTGATCTCGGAGTTCTCCGCCAACCAGTTCGCCGAGACGCGGCGGCTCGACCGCGACGCCGTCAACGCCGCGCTCGACCTCGCCGGCGCGCGCGCGAGCGCCTTCGAGCAGCGCATCGCCGGGCTCAACCCGCGCGTGGTGCGGATCGATGCCGCCGTCGACGCGCGCTACCCCGGCCAGGTGTGGGAGCTGGAGACGCCGCTGCCGGCGACGCGGATCCGCTCCGACGACGACGTCGCCGCGCTGGAGCAGAGCTTCCACGAGCTGCACGAGCGCGTCTTCGCCGTCAACGATCCCAGCCAGCAGCTCGAATGCGTCGCCTGGAAGCTGCGCGTCACCGCGGAGCTGGAGAAGGCGTCGCCGGCGCCGGCGCGCGCGGCAGAGACCGACGGCGCGCCGCTGCGCAGCCGCCGCGTCGTCTTCACCGGCCACGGGGCGGAGGAGACGCCGGTCTACGCCGGCGAGCGGCTGGCGCCCGGGACCGAGCTGAACGGCCCGGCGATCGTGATCGAGCCGACGACGACGCTCGTGCTCGACCCCGGCACCGCCGTGCGCGTCAGCGAGCACGGCAACTACGTGATCGACGTCGAGGCCGGTGACGCGGTGGTCGCGGCCGGCGCGGCGGCAGAGGAGGCGGCGCGATGAGCCTGGACCCGATCCTGATGGCGGTGATGGCCAACCGCCTCGACTCGGTCGTGCGCGAGATGGAGAACACGCTGCTGCGGACCGGTCGCAGCGGCGTGCTCAACATGGCGCGCGACTTCTCCTGCGCGATCATCACCGGCGACAACCAGCTGCTCGCCTCGGCAGAGGGGCTGCCGGTCCACATCTTCGGCGCGCAGCTGCTCGGCGAGGCGATGACGGAGCTGCACGACGACGTCGCCGAAGGCGACGCCTTCCTCCACAACGACCCCTACCTCGGCGGCTCGCACCCGGCCGACCACGTGATCCTCGTGCCCGTCTTCCACGAGGGCGAGCACATGTTCACGACGGTCGCGAAGGCCCACCAGGCCGACACCGGCAACGCCGAGCCGACGACGTACATGCCGTTCGCGAGAGACATCTACGCGGAGGGCGGGCTGATCTTCCCGTGCGTGCGCGTGCAGCGCGAGCGCAGGGACGTGCAGGACGTGATCCGCACCGCCAGACGTCGCATCCGCATCCCCGAGCAGTGGTACGGCGACTACCTCGCGATGGTCGGCGCGGCGCGCATCGGCGAGGCCGGCCTCGCCGACCTCTGCGCCCGCTACGGCAACGCGCAGGTGCGCGAGTTCATCGCCGAGTGGTTCGACTACTCGGAGGCGAAGATGGCCCACGCGATCGGCCAGATGCCGGCCGGCCGCGTCACCGGCAGAGGGATGCACGACCCGATCGGCGACGTCCAGCCGGACGGCATCCCGATCAACGTGACGGTGACCGTCGACCCCGCGGAGGCGGTCGTCGAGCTGGACCTGCGCGACAACATCGACTGCATCCCGGCCGGCCTCAACGAGTCGGAGGCGTGCACGGTCGCGAACGTGATGACCGGCATCTTCAACTCGCTGGAGCCGGGGATACCGGCCAACCAGGGCGCCTTCCGGCGGATCCGCCTGCTGCTGCGCGACGGCTGCATCGTCGGGCGGCCGAGCTTCCCGCACTCGACCTCGGTCGCGACGACCAACGTCGGCGACCGGCTCGTCGTCACGACGCAGAAGGCGATCGCCGACGAGTGGGAGGGCTACGGCGTCGCGGAGGGCGCGACCGGCCTCGGCCCGGGCTTCGCCGTCGTCTCCGGCAGCGACCGGCGGCGCGGCGGCGAGCCGTACGTCAACCAGTACTTCCTCGGCTCCCAGGGCGGGCCGGCGAACGCCGACTACGACGGCTGGGTCACCTACGGCCTCGCGGTCGCCAGCGGCCTGATGTTCCGCGACTCGATCGAGGTCTCCGAGCAGAAGTACCCGATCCGCGTTGGCGAGCTGCGGATCCGCCAGGACTCCGAGGGCGCCGGCCGCCGCCGCGGCGCGCCCGGCGCGACGGTCGCCTACGGCCCGCGCTGGGATCCGATGACGGCTGCGTACGTGACCGACTGCGTCACCTTCCCGCCGCGCGGCGTGCGCGGCGGCGGCGACGCCGCCCGCAACGTCCCGTTCGTCGCGACCGCCGGCGGCGACCAGACGGAGGTCGACGCGATCGGCGCCGTCGTCGTCGCGCCTGGTGACTTCGTCGGCCAGCACCACACCGGTGGCGGCGGCTACGGCGACCCGCGTGAGCGCGAGCCGGAGCGAGTCCGCGCCGACGTGCTCGCCGGCTTCGTCTCGTTCGCGCGCGCCCGCGACGTCTACGGCGTCGCCTTCGAGCAGGAGACGCGGTCGGCGGCGCTGCGCGTCGACGCGACCGCGACGGAGGCGCTGCGGGCCGGCGGCTGACCAGCTGAGCGATGACGGTGCGCCGCGCTCGGAGACGAGTGCGGCGCCGTCAGCCGGCGGCGTCCGTCCGCACGACGCAGCGGAAGCCGATGTGGCTGGTCGAGCTGTCGACCGCCTGCCCCTGCCGCGCCGCCGGCCGGTAGCGGAAGCAGTAGCTGGGCGCGCAGAGGTGCGAGCCGCCCTTGATCACGCGCTGCGCGGCGGCGTCGCTCGCCGCCGCGCCGGCTCTGGCGCGCGCCTCGCGTGCGCCGACCCCCGCTCCGCAGCAGGGCGCGGGCGCCGCGTCGCGGTCGGCACGGAAGCGGTCGGCCGTCCACTCCCAGACGTTGCCGATCATGTCCCACAGGCCGAATCCGTTGGGCGGGAAGGCGCCGACCGGCGAGGTGCCGGCCCAGCCGTTCGCGGTCAGGTTCTGCCACGGGAACTCGCCCTGCCAGTGGTTGGCCATCAGCCGCCCGCCGGGCCGCTCCTCATCGCCCCAGGCGTAGCGCGCGCCGTCGAGCCCGCCGCGCGCCGCGCACTCCCATTCGGCCTCGGTCGGCAGGGCCTTGCCGGCCCACGCGGCGTAGGCGGCGGCGTCGGCGTGCGCGACGTGGACGACGGGATGGCGCTCGCGCCCGCGCGTCGAGCTGCCCGGCCCGGCCGGCGCGTGCCAGCTCGCGCCCGGCACCCACGCCCACCACCGCCGCCAGTCGTCGAGCGGGACCGGACCGGGTGGCTTGCGGAAGACGAGCGAGCCCGGCACCAGCAGCCGCGGATCTGCGCCGGGATGGTCGGCGGGGTCGGGCACCTGCTCGGCGAGCGTGACATGGCCGGTCTCGGCGACGAAGCGGCGGAAGTCGCGCACCGTCACCGGTCTGGCGTCGATCAGGAACGGCGCGACGGGCACGTGGTGGGCGGGCCGCTCCTCGGGATAGAGGTCGTCGCTGCCGATCCGGATCAGACCGCCCGGGATCACGCGCATCAGGAGGCCGCCGGGGTGATCTGGAGCGGCCCCAGCCACGCGACGGCGCCGCCGCCCGGCCGGTTGGCGAAGCGCAGCTCGGCGCCGACGAGCGCGGCGTGGCCGGCGGCGATCGCGAGGCCGAGGCCGCTGCCGCCGCCGCGGTCGGCCTCGCCCTTCCAGAAGCGCTGCGGACCGTCGCGCAGCAGCTCGGCGGGGAAGCCGGGCCCGTCGTCGCGCACCTCGATCAGCGTGCCGGTGACGCGCACGACGATCGGCGGCCGCCCGTGACGCATCGCGTTGTCGAGCAGATTGCCGACGACCCGCTCCAGCCGTCGCCGGTCGGCCAGCGCGACCGCCGGCCGCTCGAACTCCAGCGCCGGCGCCGCCGGGTGCGCGGCCGCGAACTCGCGCAGCCACGGCTCCAGCGGCAGCGCCGTCAGCCGCGCCGGCCCGTCCTCGTCGGCGTCGAGCTGCGCCAGCTCCAGCAGCTCGGCGACGAGGCCGCGCAGCGCGCCGACGCGCTCGCGCACGATCTGCGCCGGGCGGCTGTCGTCGAGCAGCTCGGCGGCGCTGGTGAGCCCAGTCAGCGGCGTGCGCAGCTCGTGCGCGACGTCGCCGGCGAAGCGCTGCTCGCGCGCGAGGCGGCTCGCGAGCGCGTCCGACATCTTGTCGACCGCGTGACCGAGGCGGGCGATCTCGTCGCCGCCGGCGGCGTCGATGCGGGCGCCGTGGTCCCCGGCCGCGACGCGGTCGGCGACGACCGCCGCGCGCCGCAGGCGGCGCGACATGCCGCTCGCCAGCAGCACGCCGAGCAGGGCCGCCACCACGGTGCCGAGCGCGCCCGCGAGCAGCAGCGTCTCGCGCAGCTGCCGCAGCGCGGGGTCGTCACGCGTGAACGGGGCGCTGACGTATGAGCCTTTCGCCCCGGTCCGTCTGCGCCAGCTGATCTCCTCGTCCCGCGGCAGCGGGGCGCCGGCCCAGATCGTCGCCGGCTCCCCGGCGCTGACGTACGTCCCGATCCGGCCGGCGTCGACCGCGCGGCGCAGCGCGGCCGGCGCACGCGGCGAGTCGAGCTCGGCGTCGTCGAGCGTCTGCTGTGTCGAGGCCATCACCTCGGCGGCGAAGACGGCGCGCTCGGCCTGAACGGTCCGCGCCCGCGCCAGCCGGTCGCTCGCGGTCAGCTGGTAGACGGTCACGCCGATCCCGGCCGACAGCGTCGCGGCGATCAGCGCGATCGCGATCGCCAGCCGCCAGCGCAGGGAGCGCCGCGGCGCCCTCATCCGACCAGCTTGTAGCCGGCGCCGCGGACCGTCTCGATCCGCTCGCGCCCGATCTTCGCGCGCAGCCGCTGGACGTGGACGTCGACGAGACGCGTGTCGCCGTCCCAGCGGTAGTCCCAGACCCGTTCGAGCAGCGTCGCGCGGTTCATCACGATCCCGACGTTGCGCGCCAGCTCGATCAGCAGGCGTGCCTCGGTCGTCGTCAGCGCGACCGGCTCACCACCGACGCGGGCGCTCATGCCGGCGGGGTCGACCTCCAGCCCGTCGGCGCGCAGCAGGCGCTCGCCGCCGGCGTCGTGGCGACCCGCGCGCCGCAGCACCGCCCGCAGCCGCGCCGCCAAGACCGGGCCGTCGAACGGCTTGGCGACGTAGTCGTCGGCGCCGGCCTCCAGCCCTGCGACCATGTCGAACGGCTCGCTGCGCGCCGACAGCAGCACGATCGGGATCGCGCTCGTCTCGCGGATCAGACGCGCGAGCGAGATCCCGTCGATCCGCGGCAGCATCACGTCGAGCAGCGCGACGTCGAAGCGACCGGCGCGGAAGTCGTCGATCCCCGTCTGCCCGTCGGCGCTGACGCAGACGTCGAAGCCGTGCGTCTGCAGCAGCAGCGCCGTCGTCTCGCGAATCGCCGCGTCGTCCTCGACGAGCAGCACGTGGGGGCGGTCCGCGGTCATCGGCGTCTGTCCGGAATCAGCTGTCCGTCGAACGTCCAGTAGCGGCGCGTGCGCGGCTCGCCGGCCGGCAGCCTGCCGGTGCCCGGCTTGCCCAGCAGCGTCACGACGGTGCGCCGGTAGTACGGTGGGCCGCCGTCCTCGTCGAGCGTGATGTCGCCGAGCGCGATCCGCACCCGCACCCGCCCGCTCGGGCCGCAGTTGCAGCTCATCAGGCTGGTCGCCGTGGCGGTCGGCGTGCCCCAGCCACGCCATCGCAGCCGGAAGGCGCCGCGGGTCTCGCGGTGGCAGCCGATCGACAGCGACAGCGGCGCGACCTGCGCGACGCCGCTGCAGTCGTACGCGACGACGCTGCGCTCGCTCGCGCCGGCCGTCTGCGGCGGATGGAGCTTCAGCCCCGACGTGCCGCAGCCGCCGCACAGCGGCGCGATCGCAAGCGCGGCCAGGAGCGTGGCTCGGGTGGTCCTCGGGGACGGCACGGGCCGCACTGTAGTCGTGGAAACGCCGATGGAAAGGGGGTTTTGCCGCATTGCCGCGAGACCGTTGCCCGGCCGTTACACAGCCGTGACATCGCTGGCTCAGCGTTGCCGTCGCACCGACGAGAGCGACCGAGGAGAGCCATGCGACAGACGAGGACGACCACCGCCGCCGCGACCGCCGCCGCCATCGCGGTGATCGGCGCCGCGGCGCTCGGCGGCGAGGCGACCGGCGCCGACGCCGACCGCGTGCCGGGGCTGGGGCCGGCGCCGATCGTCGCCGCTCCGCGGCAGGATGAGCGCCGCCCGAACGTGATCGTCGTGATGACCGACGACCAGACCGTCGGCGACCTGGCCGCGATGCCGCGGACGCGCGCGCTGCTCGGCGGCGCCGGCGTCACCTTCGACCGCTCCTACAGCTCCTATCCGGTCTGCGCGCCGTCGCGCGCGACCTTCCTCAGCGGCCAGTACGCCCACAACAACGGCGTCATGGGCATCTACCGGCCAACCGGCGGCTACTCGCGCTTCGACGCGGCCAACGCGCTGCCGGTCTGGCTGCAGGACGCGGGCTACGACACGATCCACCTCGGCAAGTACGTCAACGGCTACGGCACCGACGTGCCGGCGACGCAGCCGCCCGGCTGGAGCGAGTGGTACGGCGCGATCGACCCGACGACGTACCGCATGTGGGGCTACTCGCTGAACGAGAACGGCACCGTCCGCACCTACGGCAGCCCGCGCGACGAGGATCCGCGGCTCTACCAGACCGACGTGCTCGCGGGCCACGCGCTGCGCGCGATCGAGCGCCGCGCGGGGGAGGCGAGACCGTTCTTCATGTCGCTCGCCTTCCTCGCCCCGCACCACGAGTCGGCGGCGCTGCGGCAGGCGACCGGCCGAGTCGTGCGCGCGGCGCCGCGGCATGCCGGTGCGCGCGCCGCCGGCAGCGCGCCGGCGACGCCGGCCTACGACGAGGCCGACGTCTCCGACAAGCCGCGCTTCATCCGCCGCCGTCACCGGCTCGCGCCCGAGGAGGCGGTCGCGATCGACCGGCGCCGGCACGAGCGCCGCCGCTCGCTGCTGTCGGTCGACGAGGCGGTCGAGCAGCTCGTCGCGACCTTGCGGCGGACCGGGCAGCTCGAGCGCACCTACATCCTCTTCACCTCCGACAACGGCTACCTCCAGGGCGAGCACCGCGTGCCGGCCGGCAAGGTGCTGCCGTACGAGGCGGCGGCGCGCGTCCCGCTGCTGATCCGCGGCCCAGGGCTCGCCGCCGGCGCCCGCACACGGGCGCTCGTCTCCAACATCGACCTCGCGCCGACGATCCTCGAGCTGGCGCGCGCTGCGCCGGGCAGGCGGCTCGACGGCCGCTCGCTGCTGCCGTTCGCGCGCGACCCGCGCAAGCGCGCCACGCGGCCGCTGCTGCTGGAGTCCGGCAGACCGGCCTACCGCGCCGTCCGCACCGATCGCTGGCTCTACGTCCGCTACGGCAGCGGCGAGCGCGAGCTGTACGACCTCCACAGGGATCCGCACGAGCTGCGCTCGCTGCACGCCGACCCGCGGTTGGTCAGAACCCGCGCGAAGCTGAGCGCGACGTTGCGCAGGCTGGCCGGCGGCGGTCGCTAAGCCGCGGCGCCGGCGCGGCCGCCGCGGCTGGCGAGGAACTCGGCCTCGGCCTCGCCGAGCGCGGTCGCGGGCGGCGCGCCGTGGAGGTACTCGGCGGCGATCGCGCCCCAGTCGGCGCCGGCGCGCAGCTGGCCGAGCACGACGGCGACGATCCCGTGCATGCGCCGGATCAGCAGCGCCTGCGGCGGCAGCGTGAACTGGTTGACCTGCGATCTGATCGCGGCGCGCTGCGCGGCGTCGGGGCGCTCGCGGCCTCTCATCTGGTCGCCGCGCGCGTCGGCGGGCGTGAAGCGCCGCTCGCCGGGGACCGCGTACCACTTGATCGCCATCCGCATCAGCCTCAGCGCGAGGTCGCCGTCGACCGCGTCGGCGCGGCCGGCGGGCAGGTAGCCGCCGCTGCCCAGCGCGGCCTTCAGCGCCGCGGCGTCGCGCTCGCGGACGGCGACGGCGATCGCCCGCTCGGCGTCGAGGTGGGCCGGCTCGACGTCGCGCAGCAGTCCGTAGTCAAGGAAGCAGACGTGGCCGTCGGGGGCGAGCAGGTAGTTGCCGGGGTGCGGGTCGCCGAGCGCGATCCGGTCGCGGTAGAGCAGGCCGAAGAAGAAGCGGAAGACGATCTCGCCGTAGCGGTCGCGCTGGGCCTCGTCGGCGCGTCGGACCTCCTCGAAGCGCTCGCCCTCGACATACTCGGAGACGAGCACGCGGCGGGTCGAGAGGTCGGTGCGCACGCGCGGCACGCGCACGAACGGGTGGCCGCGCAGCCGCCGCTCGACGCGGCGCTGGTTCTGCGCCTCCAGCTCGTAGTCGAGCTCCTCGCCGATCCGCTCGCGCATCTCGCCCGCGAGCGCCTTGCCGTCGAGGCCGGGCGCGAGGCGCTTGACGAGCGGCAGCAGCAGCGTCGCGTTGCGCAGGTCGGTCTCGACCGCCTCAGCCACGCCCGGGTACTGGATCTTGACGACGACCTCGTCGCCGTCGACGGTCGTGGCGCGGTGCACCTGGCCGATCGAGGCGGCGGCGAAGGCGCGCTCGTCGAAGTCGGAGAAGACGCGCGAGAGCGGGCCGCCGAACTCCTTGCGCATCAGCTTCTCGAGGTCGGCGAAGGGAACCGGCGGCACGTCGTCGCGCAACGCCGCGAGCTTGCGCTGCAGCTCGTCCTGCTGCTCCTCGGGCAGGCCGTCGAACTCGACCATCGAGATCATCTGGCCGACCTTCATCGCCGCGCCGCGCATCTGCCCGAGCTGCTCGACGAGCTGGCCGACGAGCGCCGCGGTGCGCTCGTTCTGGGCGGCCTCGGCGCGCTCCGGCGTGCGCACGCGGTTGGCGGTGCGCATCCCGGCCCAGCGCATCCCCTGACCGGCGACGAGCCCACCGACCCGCGCCGTCCGCGCGAGCCGGCCGGTCGGCAGCTTGCCCGCCTCGGGCGGCGGATCGTCCGGCTCGTCGCTCACCCGTCGAGCGTAGCGGGCCGACTCTGCCGGCTCGCCCGTGCACGTCCCGCTAGCCTGCCGCCGATGGCGCGCGGCGCGATGAGAGTTGAGTTCGTCAAGGAGAAGGGGCGCCGCTACCGCTCGCGCCTGCACCGCGCCGACGGCGTCGTGGTCGAGTTCGAGGGCGGCGCCTGGAACAAGGTCGGCAGGCGGCCCGGCGAGCTGCCGCACGACCTCGCGCACCTGATCGTCGAGGACGAGCTGGGCCTGCGGGAGGGCGTCTGGGGCGTGCTCGCGGCGGGCGGGATGTTCAGGCACGCGACCGTCGTCGCCGGCCGCCGCGCCCCCAAGGCGACGAGACACGGCCGCGACGTGATCGACGAGGCCGGCGACCGCATCATGCAGGCGGAGATCCTCACGCGCGTCGTCTGCGACGCCTGCGCCGGCGCGCTCGCAGCCGGGGCCGCCGCGCCCGCCGCCGCTGCGCCCGCCGCCGCCCCACGTCGCGGACCAGGCGAGCCCCCGCTGCCCGACCCCGCCGCCCT
>NZ_JAWSTH010000069.1:0-35447 GCF_033542075.1 Conexibacter stalactiti | reverse complement strand
ACGCCGCCGTCGCCGCGGCCGCCTGCGCGCCGCTGGGGTCGCCGCCGTTGGAGGCCCCAGGGGCCGGCGCCGCGGCGGCGACGGCCTTGGCCCCGCCGTCCGCGGCGCCGCCCGGCGCCGCCCCGTTCTCCTGCTCGCCGGGGGCGAGCACGCGCGTCAGCAGCGCGCCGGTCGGGACGGTCTCGCCCTCCGCGACCAGCAGTGCGCCGAGCAGCCCCGCGGCCGGCGACTCCAACTCGGCCGTCGCCTTGTCGGTCTCGATCTCGGCGATCTCCTCGCCGGCCTCCACCACGTCACCCGGCTGCTTGAGCCAACGCAGCAGGGTGCCCTCCGACATGGCCATCCCCATCGCCGGCATCACAACGTCATGCATCCGGGCTTCCCCTCTTCTTTCGTGTCACATTGAGACCGGCCGCGTAGACGGCCGCCAGCAGGATCAGGCCGTAGGCGATCTGCAGCCAGGCCGTCCCGAGCGAGAACAGCGGCAGCAGCGACGCGACCAGCGTCAGCACCAGCGCGCCGGCGACCGTGCCGGCGTAGTGGCCGCTGCCGCCGAGGATCGACGCCCCGCCGACGGCCACCGCGACCGCCGACGAGAACAGGTACGGGTCGCCCATCGTCAGGAACGCCTGCCCCGTGAAGCCCATCACCAGCAGGCCGGTGACGGCCGCGCCGAGCGCCGAGATCACGTACGGCGCGACCAGCACGCGGCGGGCGCGCACGCCGGCCAGCTCGGCCGCGCGGCGGTTGGCGCCGATCGCGTACAGCCGTCGCCCGAACGTCGTCAGTGACAGCAGCGCGCAGCCGAGCGCGATCACCGCCGCCCAGATCCACAGCTGCGTCGGCAGGCCGAGCGTGTCGCCGAGCACGAAGTCGGTCAGCCCTTGCGGCGGGTTGGCCGAGATGCCGCCGTCGGTGTAGACGAGCAGCAGCCCCTGCAGCGCCCCGTTCATGCCGAGCGTCATGATGATCGGCGGCACGCCCGCGTAGGCGACGCCGATCCCGTTCAGCAGGCCGACGACGAGCGCGAGCGCCAGCACGAGCGCGATCGCGACGCCGAGTGGCCGCCCCTCGGCGGTCATCACCGACGTCAGCACCGCCGCGCCGGTCAGCGTCCACGGGACCGACAGGTCGATCCCGCCGGTGAGGATGCAGAGCGTCTGGCCGAGGCCGATGATGCCGATGAACGACGCGTAGACGAGCATCGTCTTCAGCTGGCTGGGCGCCGCGAAGTCGAGCGAGTGGAGCGTGCCGACGGCGAACAGCAGCAGCGCGATCGCGTAGGCGGTCAGGACGGTGCGGTGGCGGGCGAGGCTCATGCGGCACCCCGGCGGCGCTTGAGCTGCGCGGCGATCGAGCTGACGGTCACCGCGGCGATCAGCAGCGCGCCCTGGAAGAAGGTGCTCCAGAACGACTCCAGCTGCAGCGCCGCGATCAGGTCGGGGATCAGCAGGAAGGCGATCGCGCCGACGATCGAGGCCGCCGCCGAGCCGGTGCCGCCGAAGATGCTCGTCCCGCCGAGCACGACGGCGGCGACCGAGCTGAGGATGAAGGGATCGCCGGCGGTCGGCGAGCCCGAGCCGGTCTGCGCCGCGATCCAGACGCCGGCGAGCGCGGCGAAGAGGCCCGACAGCACGTACGCCTGGATCGTCCGCCGCGCGATCGGGACGCCGATCAGGCGCGCGCGCTGCTCGTCGCTGCCGATCGCGCGCAGGTCGGTGATCAGCCGCGTGTGCCGCAGCCAGCCCCACAGCGCCAGCAGCAGCGCGACGACCCAGACGGCCTTCGGCACGCCGAGCACGCTGCCGAGCAGCGCCTCGCTCAGCGCCGGCGGCGAGGCACCGCCCTCCTGCGGCAGGATCAGCAGCGCGACGCCGCCGAAGATCGACCAGGTCGCGAGCGTGACGATGAATGGCTGCAGCCGCGTGACCGCGACCGCGACGCCGTTGATCAGCCCGGCGACGCCGCCGAGCGCGACGACGGCGGCGATCAGCAGCCAGAGCGTCGCGCCGTCGGCGCCGCGGGTCGCCAGCAGCGCCGTCGCGGTGCTGATCACGCCGCCGACCGCGAGGTCGATCCCGCGCGTGAACATCACGAGCGTCTGCCCGAAGGCGACGAGCGCCAGCGGCACGACCGCCGAGAAGCGCACGTCGACGGCGCCGGGGCCGTCGATCAGCGCCGGCTGCAGTGCCCAGATCGCGCCGCCGAGCACGGCGACGTAGAGGTAGGGCATCCAGGCGGCGAGGCCGGCGCGGCCGGCCGCGCGCAGCAGCCGCTGCAGCGGGCGCCCGCCGCCGTCGATCCGCGGGTCCGCGGTCGTGGCGCTCATGCGTGCGCCTCCTTTCGGCGGCCGCCGACGGCGGCCGCGACGATCTCCTCTTCCGAGATCTCGCCGCTCAGCTGCGCGCGCACGACGCCGTCGTGCAGGACGAGCACGCGGTCGGCGAGGGCGGCCAGCTCGGCCGCGTCGCTGGAGTAGAACAGCACCGCGACGCCGGCCGCGGCCTGCTCGCGCATCAGGCGGTAGATCTCGGTCTTGGTCCCGACGTCGACGCCGCGCGTCGCGTCGTACAGCAGCAGCAGTCTCGGCGAGCGCGCGAGCACGCGGCTGAGCAGCACCTTCTGCTGGTTGCCGCCGGAGAGCCCGCCGACCGGGTCGCGCACGTCGGCGACCTTGATCTGCAGCTCGCCGACGGCGCCGGCGACCAGTCTGCGCTCGCGCGCGCGGTCGACGACGCCGAGACGGGAGATCCCGCCGAGGCTGCCGAGCGAGATGTTGTCGCGCACGCCGAGCGTCAGGCAGAGCCCTTCGGCGGCGCGGTCCTCGGGCACGAGCGCGATGCCGGCATCGAGCGCGGCGGCGGGGCTCGCGCAGCGCAGCTCGCGAGCGCCGAGCAGCACGCTGCCGGCGGCGGGGACGGTGCCGAACAGCGCGCCGAACAGCTCCGCCTGCCCCTGCCCGTCGAGGCCGCCGACACCGACCAGCTCGCCGTGGCGCAGCTTCAGGTCGAGCGGCTGCAGACGCGGCGGCGCGCCGAAGGAGCGCAGCTCGCAGACGACCTCCGCGTCGCGCGCGGCCGGCGCCTTCGGCGGGTAGATCCGCTCGACCGCGCGGCCGAGCATCAGCTCGACCAGGCGCGCCTCGGGCAGCTCGCCGATCGCGCCGCCGCCGACGTCGGCGCCGGCGCGGAAGACCGTCACGCGATCGCACAGCGACTCGATCTCGGCGAGGCGGTGGGAGATGAACAGCGCGCAGCCGCCGGCCGCCGCGAATCTGCGCACGAGCGCGAACAGCCACGCGACCTGCTCCGGCAGCAGCGCCGAGGTCGCCTCGTCGAGGATCAGCACCTGCGGCTCGTGCAGCAGCGTCTTGACGATCTCCAGCACCTGCCGCTCGGCCAGCCGCAGCTCGCGCACCGGCCGCGACACGTCGCCGGCCGGCAGCTCGAAGCGCGCGAGCGCGTCGCGCGCGGCGGCGTGCAGCGCGCCGGTCGAGATGCGGCCGGCGCGCACGCGCGGCTCGATCCCGTACAGCAGGTTGGCCGCGACGCTGAGGTCGGGGATCAGGCTCAGCTCCTGGAAGACGGTGCCGATGCCGGCCCGCCGCGCCTCCTGCGGCGAGCGCGGCCGCAGCGCGCGCCCGTCGAGCGCGACGCTGCCGCCGTCGGCGCGGACCGCGCCCGAGAGGATCTTCACGAGCGTGCTCTTGCCCGCGCCGTTCTCTCCGACGAGGCCGTGGACCTCGCCGGAGCGGGCGCTCAGCGACGCCCCGCGCAGGGCTCGGGTGCCGCCGTAGGACTTCTGCACGTCGCTGAGGACGAGGTCGCGCATCGCGCTCAGCCGGCCGCCTGCTCGGCCGTGATGTCGTATTCGTCGAGCGTGAACGGCAGCGCGAGGCCCGGGGGCAGCTCCTCGTAGGCGTTCGTGCCCAGCTCGATCTGCTCAATCGCGATGTTCCCCGGATTCTCCGCCGGTCTGAACTCGTCGGCGTTGGTGACGAACAGCGTCACGGGGACCGGCACCTGCTCGCTCGTCGGCGGGGTCTCTCTGCCCTGCGCCGCGTCGAGGCCGAGCTTCATCGCGATCTGCACGACGGTCGGCGGGCCGGCCAGGACGGCGCACTGCGCTCTCTCCTTCAGGCAGCCGACCAGCTCGCCGTTGTAGCCGTAACAGGTGGTCGCGGGGACGGTCGAGATGCCGGCCTGTCTGAACGCCTTGAAGGCCGGGTTGCAGTAGCCCTGCGTCATCACGCCGGTCGCGTCTCTGTTGCCGACGAGCAGCTGCGAGATGCCCTGCTGCTCGGGGCCGGGCGCGTACTTGCCGTCGAAGGAACCGGCGACCTCGACGTCGCCGCCGCCCAGTTCGAGCCCCTCCATGAAGGAGTCCTCGATCTCTCTGGAGACGGGCGCGCCGGGCAGGCCGCGGTCGACGAGGATCTTGCCCTTGCCGCCGAGCACCTGGTCCATCCACTGGCCGACGACGAGCTGGCCGTCGGCGTGGCTCTGCGCGACCTTCCAGGCGCACGGCTCGGTCACGACCTGATCGAACGAGACGACTCTGATGCCGGCGGCGCAGGCGCGCTTGAGCGCGGGGTTGAGCGCCGTCGGGGAGCCGGCGTCGACGAGCAGCACGTCGGGTCTGCCCTGGATGATGTTGTTGAGCGAGGCGACCTGCGCCTGCGTCGTGTTCTCGGCGTTGACGACCTCCAGCTCGACCGTGTCGGCGAACGGCGGCAGTCTCGCGGTCAGCTCGGCGAGCTTCAGCATCTGCGGGCGGAAGTCGTTGCCGAGGAAGTTGTTCGAGATGACCATCTTGATCTTCTCGCCGCCGCTGGCGCCATCGCCGCCGGCGGCGCTCGTCGACGCCGACGACGACGAGTCGGAGTCGGAGTCGCTCGATCCGCAGGCGGCGAACGTGAGCGCCGTCAGGCATGCGAGGACCGCGACGGGCAGCGCCCGCCTCTTCAGCGAATTCATCGTTTCGTTCTCTCCTCTAGTTCTGCGTGGTCACGTCAGATGCCCCAGGGGAACTGCGACAGGACCTCCGGGCCCTGCTCGGTGACGAGCGCCATCAGCTCGGCGCGGGCGCCGGTCGGCGCCTCCTCGCCGGCATAGACGCCCGGCTCGACCGCGAAGACCATCCCGGCCTCCACCACCGTGTCGTCGTAGAAGACGAGCCGCGGCAGCTCGTTGACGGTCACGCCGATCTGGTGGCCGCTGTAGTGCGCGTAGCCGAAGCCGTGCGCGGCCATCGTCTCGCGATGCGCGACCGCGGCCTGCGACGCCTTGGCGCCCGGCCGCAGCTCTGCGATCGCGGCCGCGCATGCCTCCTGCGCCGCACGCGCGTAGCGGCGCTGGTCGTCGCTCGGCTCGGCGCCGAAGACAACCGTGTTGGTGCAGTCGGCCCAGTAGCCGTTGACGCGCGGGCTGATGTCCATCAGCCCGGTGTCTCCGGCCGCGATCGTGCGCTCGAACGGCCCGTTGGGCCAGGTGAGCGCGCGCGTGCGGGCGCCGACGGTCAGCTCACCGGTGACGGTCAGCGGACCGCCCGCGAGCCGCTCCATCGCCGTCGTCACCTCGCCCCACACCTCCAGCTCGGAGGCGCCGGCGGCGGTCGGGGCCAGCTCCAGCAGCCGCAGATGGCCGGCCGCGGTGACCTGCGCCGCGAACCGCAGCCGCTCGATCTCCTCGGCCGTCTTGATCATCCGCGCCTGCGCCAGCGGGGGTCCGGCGTCGGGCGCGTCGAGCGGCAGGCCGAGCGCGTCGAGCACCGCGACCGGCAGCGCCCGCCGCTCGACCGCGATCCGCCCCGCGCCGTCATCGCCTCCGCCTCCGCCGACGCCGCTGCGGAGGCCGGCGGCGGAGAAGGTGCGCCGCAGCGCGGCGGTCAGCTCGGCCGGGTGGTCGACCGGGTCGACCATGCCGAGCGTGCCGAAGCTCTCCGGCGCGCCGATCCGCGACCCCTTCGCGGCGCTGCCGCCGTAGACGTCGGCGACGACCAGCCAGGCGGCCTGCTCGCGCGCCGAGACGACGGCGTAGGCGACCGGGGCCCGCTCGACGATGTCTGCGAACGGGCCGACGATCAGCGGCGCCTCCCATCCGCTCACGTAGGTGACGTTGCTCGGCGAGGCGAGCAGCGCCCCGTCGAGACCGGCGTCGCGCAGCGCCGCGCAGGCGCGCGCGAGCGGTGCATGGGGAGCGCTCATCTCGTCTGCCCTCCTTCGAGGTCGAGCCGCAGCCGCCACAGGCGGCCGGCGAAGTCGTCGCTGCGATCCCACGCGGTGGTGGCGTCGGTCGCCCACAGCGCCGTGCCGTCGAAGGCGCAGTTGGAGAGGATCAGGTCCTCGGCCCAGCTGAGCCGCGAGACCTCGCGCTCGCCGTCGGCGCCGGGTGCCACGACGTGCAGGCCGCCGGAGAAGACGCTCGCGACGACGACCGTCCCGTCGGCGGCGATCGCGAAGCCGTCGCCGGTCCCGTCGGCGCCGAGGTCGGCGACGATCGCGTCGCCCTCCAGCGCGCGCAGCAGGTGGGTGTGGGTCTCGACCCACAGCAGCCGCCCGTCAGGGTCGAAGCCGATCCCGTTGGGATAGACGTTGCCGAGCTCGCGAACGATCTCGGTCGCGCCGTCGGCATGGCGGCAGATCCAGCCGCGCACGTCGCCGTCGGGGTCGTAGTCGCCGGGATCGGTGAACCAGAGCGCCCCGTCGGGGCCGACGCAGAGGTCGTTCGGGCGCCGCAGCGGCCGGCCGCCGGCCGCGCTCGTGACGACCTCGACCGCCCCGCTCCGCGGGTCGAGCGCGACGATCGCGGGGGCGCGTTGCTCGGGCGCGAGCCAGTCGCCGAGCTTGCCGCCGTTCTGCGCGACGAGGATGCGGCCGTCGGCGCCGAGCGCGAGGCCGTTCGGCGCGCCGCCGACGTGCGCGAGCGTGCGCACCTCGCCCGCCTCCAGCACGGCGACCCGCCCCGCGTACTGCTCGACCCACGCGAGCCGGCCGGGCCCGAGCACGAGCGGCCCCTCGGGGAAGCCGAGCCCGCTCGCGACGACCTCGGCGCTGACGATCGCGGCGCTCATCTCGCTCCCTCCGGCTCGGCGCCCGTCGGCGGCTCCAGCCCGTCGAGCGGCGGCAGCGTCGCGCCGGTCGACGACATGCCGGCGTCGATCCGCAGCACGTGACCGTTGAGGTGGCGCGCCTCCGGCGACAGCAGGAAGGCGACGCCGGCCGCCACGTCGGCGGGCTCCAGCACGCGCCGCATCGGCGACAGCAGCTCCCAGCCCGCCAGCTCGGCGGCCGGATCGCCGGCGGCGTCGAGCATCGCGCGCGTCGCGGCGGTCAGGACGGCGCCGGGGGCGACCGCGTTGCAGCGGATCCCCAGCTGCCCGTACTCGACGCAGACGCCGCGCGTCAGCGCTTCGACGCCGCCCTTGGCGGCGGCGTAGGCGACCCAGCCGGGCAACGTGCCGTGGGCGTGGATCGAGGAGACGTTGACGATCGCGCCGGGCGCGCCCTGGCGCAGGAAGGCGCGCACCGCCTCGCGGCAGCCGAGCAGCGGCGCGCGCAGGTTGACCGCGAGCGTGCGGTCGATCCGCTCGTCGCTCTCGGCGTCGAAGCGGCCGTGCGTCGGGATCGCGGCGTTGTTGACCCAGCCGTCGAGGCGCGCGCCGGCGGCGGCTACCGCGGCGGCGAGCGTCGCCGTCTCCGTCACGTCGCCGACCAGCGGCACGAGCGCAGTCTCACCGCGCGCGAGCGCGTCGAGCCCGTCGGCGTCGGTGTCGAGCGCGACGACGTGCCAGCCGTCGGCGAGCAGCCGCCGCGCGATCGCCTCGCCGATCCCGGCCGCGGCGCCGGTCACGACGACCGTCCGGCGGGCACTCACGACCGTCCCTCCACCGCGCGACGGCGCAGCATGTCGAGCGAGACGAGCACGATCATCAGCAGGCCGACGACGACCGTCTGCCAGTTGGTCTCCAGCCCGAGCGAGACGACGCCGTTGGAGATCACCTGCAGCGTGACGATCCCGACAAGCGTGCCGAGCACGGTGCCGGCGCCGCCGAAGAGGCTCGTCCCACCGATCACGACGGCCGCGATCGACATCAGCTCCCAACTGCGCCCGACCGCCGGGTCGCCGGTGCCGAGGCTCATCGCCTGCAGCACGCCGGCGGACGCGGTGAGCACGCCCATCAGCACGAACGCCTGCAGCTTCACGCGCCGAGGGTCGATCCCGATCGTGCGCGCCGCCTCGGGATTGGCGCCGGTCGCCAGCAGCTTGCGGCCGAACAGCGTCCGCCGCAGCGTGAACTCGCCCAGCAGCACCAGCACGACGAGCACGATCACCATCACGCTGACTCTGTTGAAGGTCGTGCTGCCGGCCTCGGTCAGCGCGTCGGGCAGCGGGAAGATCGTGACGCCGTGCGAGAGGAAGTCGACGATCCCGCGGCCGATGTACAGCGTCCCGATCGTGACGATGAACGACGGCACGCCGAGGCGCGTCGTGACGAGGCCGTTGAGGAGGCCGAAGGCGACGCCGATCGCGAGCGCGGCGAGCACGCCGCCGGCGATCGGCCAGCCGCGCGTGACGATCAGGTCGGCGGCGACGTAGCCGGCCAGCGCGGCGACCGCGCCGACGGACAGGTCGAACTCGCCGCACGAGATCAGCAGCGTCTGCCCGACCGCGACGATCCCGACGAACGCGAGCGTGTTGAGGATCAGGACGAGGTTCGCGTAGCCGAGGAAGGCCTCGTTCGCGAGCCCGAAGGCGATCACTGCGACGACGAGCGGGAAGAGCACGGCGAGCGCCTGCTGCGCACCCGCGGCGCGGCGCAGCAGCGCCGGGCGCCGCGACGCCTTCGGCTCCTGCGATTCGATCGCGAGCTGGCTCATCGGTCGGTCCCTCCCTCGGCGGCGGCCGCCGTCGTCATCGCGGCGGCCATCAGCCGCGCCTCGCTCGCGTCGGCGACGTCGAAGCGGTCGCGCACGCGCCCGTCGCGCAGCACGACGAAGCGGTCGCAGATCCCGAGCAGCTCGGCCGACTCCGAGGAGACGACGACGATCGCGACGCCGGCCTCCGCGAGCGCGGCGATCAGCCGGTAGATCTCGGCCTTCGCGCCGACGTCGACGCCGACCGTCGGCTCGTCGAGCAGCAGCACCTTCGGCTGGGTCCCGAGCGCCCGCGCCAGCATCACCTTCTGCTGGTTGCCGCCGCTGAGGTTGGCGACCGGCGTGTCGACCGACGGCGTCGCGATCGAGAAGCGCTGCACCGCCTCGCGCGCGACGGCGCGCTCCTTGCCGGGGTCGATCACGAGCCGGCCGAGCGTGCGCAGGTAGGAGAGCGTGACGTTCTCGCGCACGCCGAGGTTGAACAGCAGGCCGGCGCGTTTGCGGTCCTCGGTCACGAGGCCGATGCCGAGGCGCAGCGCCTCGCGCGGCGAGCGCGGCCGCACCTCCTCGCCGTCGAGCACGATCCGCCCGGCGGCGACCGGCAGATGGCCGTAGACGGCGTTCAGCAGCTCGCTGCGGCCGGAGCCGACGAGGCCGCCGACGCCGACGATCTCGCCGGCGGCGACGGTCAGGCTGACGTCGTCGACGGCCAGCGCGCCGGCGCGGCCGGGGGCGCGCACGCTCAGCCCCTCCAGCCGCAGCAGCTCGCGCGGGGCGGTCTCGGGCGCCGGCGGGCGCGGCGGGTACAGCTCGGTCAGGCGCCGCCCGATCATCGAGCCGATGATCCGCTCGGGGTCGAACGCGTCGCGCTCGATCTCGTCGACGACGCGCCCGTCGCGCAGGACGGTGACGCGGTCGCAGAGGTCGACGACCTCGTCGAGGCGGTGGCTGACGAAGACGGCGGTGAGGCCGCCGTCGCGCAGGCCGCGGACGATCTCCAGCAGCCGCGAGGTCTCCTCGCGCGTGAGCGCCGAGGTCGGCTCGTCGAGGATCAGCACGCGCGGCTCGCGATAGAGCGCGCGGGCGATCATCACGAGCTGCTTGCTGCTGGAGCTGAGGCGGGCGACGGGCGTGCGCGCCTCCAGCGGCAGCCGCCGCGCCTCCAGGAAGGCGGCGGCGCGACGCTGCAGCTCGCGCGGGTTGACGAGCAGGCGGCCGTCGCCGCCGAAGCAGATGTTCTCGCCGACGGAGAGCGTGTCGATCACGCTCGTCTCCTGCGGCACGATCGCGATCCCGAGCGCGCGCGCGTCCTGCGGCGCGTGCAGCTCGACCGCGCTGCCGTCGACGCGCATGACGCCGTCGTAGGAGCCGGACGGGTGCAGGCCGTCGAGGATCTTCAGCAGCGTCGACTTGCCGGCGCCGTTCTCGCCGACGAGGCCGTGGACCTCGCCGCGGCGGACGCGCAGCGTCACGTCGTCGAGCGCGGTCACGCCGCCGAAGCGCTTCGTGATCGCCTCGAGCTCGAGCGCGTTGGGGGTGGGATGCGTCTGGGGACTGGTCATGATCGAAGGCCGGTGGGCACGAGGCCCACCGGCATCGGGGGTCTAGCGGCTCAGGTCCCCGCCTTCTCGAGGATCGCGTAGTAGTCGTCGACGTTGTCTCTCGTCACGATCGGCGACTCCGGCAGCACCTCGGCCTCGACCTGCTCGCCGCAGATCACGTCGCGCAGCGCCTCGACGGCGAGCGCGTGCTCGTCGAAGATCGGCTGCGCGACGACGGCGAACGCTCTGCCCGATCTGACGAGGTCGAGGTTCGGGCGCGTGTAGTCCATCCCGACGATCACGACGTCGCGACCGCTCTCGTCAGCGGCGCTGCTCCACGTCTTGACGCCGCCGCCGGTCGTCGAGAAGGCCGCCACGACGTCCTTGTCGCTCTGCAGGATCGAGCTGGCTCTGGCGATCGCCGCCGCGGGCTCGAAGCCCTCGATCTGCGACTCCAGCACCTTGACGTCCGGGAACTGCTCGGCCATCGCACTCTTGAAGCTCTCGGCCGCGAGGTTCTCGGTCGGGTTGAGGCTGCCCTGCGTGACGGCGACGACGCCTCTGCCGCCGATCTGCTCGCCGATCGCGGCGGCCGCCTCGGCGCCGTATCTCTCCGGGTCGGGACGTATGGTCTGGCTGAGCCCGAGCTTGTCGCCGTCGGGGACCGGGCTGTGCGTGACGACGACCGGGATGCCCTGGTCGGTCGCCTCCTTGATCAGCGGGTAGAGCGACGGGTCGAACGCCTGCAGGACCATGCCGTCGCTGCCCTGCGCCAGCGCCTGCTTGCCGAGCGCGAGCACTCTCTGCGGATCGGCGTCCTCGGTCAGCATGACCTCGCCGTCGAAGCCGAGCTCGTCGGCCTTCTCGCTGAAGCCGGCGGCCATCACCTGCAGCACCGGGTTGGACTTCAGCGGCCCGACGTACTGGATCTTCTTGCCCTCGACCGTGCACTCCTTCGTGCCGGCGGCGCCGGCGGTCGTGCTGGTCGCGGACGCCTGGGCGCTCGTGTCGGCGCTGCTCTCCTTGCTGTCGCCGCAGCCGACCGCGAACAGCGCGGTCAGGGCGCAGAGGCCGGCCGCGAGCCTGGCTCTGGGAATGAACGACGTAGGTGCCACGTGTGGTCTCTCCTCCGTGTGACTGGTGCGTTGATGCGACGTCGATGACATGGCGGTCAGGCGGTGCGCGTGCGGCGCAGCTGGTCGAGCGCGAGCGCGGCGATCATCACGACGCCGACGGCGACCGGCTGGAGCGCCGACTCGACGCCGGCGATCACGAGGCCGGTGCTGACGACCTGCAGGAACAGGACGCCGAGCAGCGCGCCGGCGACCGAGCCGATCCCGCCGCGCAGGCTGACGCCGCCGACGACGACGGCGGCGATCACCGACAGCTCCCACTCGATCCCGATCTGCGGGTCGCCCGATCTCAGGCGCGCCATCAGCAGCACGCCAGCGAGCGCGGCGAAGCCGCCGGTGATGACGAACGCGGCGATCTTGACGCGGTCGGTGCGGATTCCCGCCAGCGTCGCCGCCTCGGCGTTGCCGCCCGTCGCGTAGAGCCGGCGGCCGAAGCCGCTGCGACGGACGACCGCGTCGGCGACGAGCGCCAGCGCGGCGAAGACCCAGACGCTCAGCGGCAGGCCGAGGATCGAGCTGGCCAAGGTTCTGACGCCGTCGGGCAGCGGGTAGACCTCGCGGCCGTCGCTGATCACGTAGGCACCGCCGCGCGCGGCGAACAGCATCCCGAGCGTGACGATCAGCGCCGGCAGCCCGACCTTCACCGTCAGCAGCCCGTTGACGAGGCCGACGCCGAGCCCGACGCACAGCGCGAGCACGACCGCGAGCGCGATCGGCAGGTCGCTGCGCGTCATCAGCACCGCCGCGACGACGGCGCCGAGCGACGCGACCGAGCCGACCGAGAGGTCGAACTCGCCGGCGATCAGCAGCATCGTCTGGCCGATCGCGACCAGTCCGATGAACGCGATCGTGCGGATCGTCGACTCGACCGTCGCCCCGCTGGCGAAGGCGGGGCTGACGAGCGTGAAGATCACGATCGCGACCAGCAGCGCCACGATCAGGCTCAGCTCCGGCGACCGCAGCACACGTCCCCGCAGCGCGAGCACGAGCGTATCTCCGCCGCGAGGGCGGGAACCGTCTTCCACCACGTCTCTCCTGTTCTCCTCCAGGGCTGCCGAACGACCGCGACGCCGTCGACCCCTCTGCCGGGAACGTTGGGAACGTTCCCTATTGAGGTTCTAACACAGCGCGCCCTCCGCCGTCAACAAATTCACCCATTCGTTTCAGGAACGGTGATCTTCACCTCTTTGACGTATCCCTGCCAATCCTGGTAGAACCTCTCCAGTGACTGGGAACGATCCCAACGGCGGACGCCAGCGCGGCGTCACGATCATCGACATCGCGAGAGCGGCCGGCACGTCGAAGACGACCGTCTCGCGCGTCCTCAACGGCGAGGCCGGCGTCGCCCCGGCGACGCGCACCCACGTCACGAACGTGGCGGCGAGACTGGGCTACCGCGCCAACACCGCGGCGCGCTCGCTGCGCACCCGCAGCAGCGCGCTGATCGGCTTCCTCGTCCCGCATCTCAACGAGGTCTTCAGCCAGCAGGCCGAGCGGCTCTCCAACGAGCTGCGGCGCCACCAGGTCGACCTCGTCATCTCGACCTCCGGGTGGGATCCCGACGCCGAGGTCGAGATCGTCGAGCGGATGGCCTCGCGCGGCGTCGACGCGCTCGTGCTGTCGCTGACGAGCGACCGCAACCCCGACGTCGCGCGGCTGCTGCGCACGCTCGATCCGGCGCTCGTGCTGCTCGACCGCGAGGTCCGCGGGATCAGCGCCGACACCGTCCTGACCGACCAGTCCGGCGGCGTCGAGGGCGCCGTCGCCCACCTCGTCGAGCTGGGCCACGAACGGATCGGGCTGATCTCGATGACCGACGTCACCCGCCCCGGGCGCGAGGTGCCGGCGGCGTGGCGGCGCGGCGGGCAGCGCGCGGGGCTCGCCTTCGGGCCGGAGCTGAACGTCGCGCTGCCGCACTTCGACGCCGCCTCCGGTGCCACGGCCGCGGGCGCGCTGCTGCGCGCCGGCGCGACCGCCGTGATCGCCTGCGTGCCCGAGGCGGCGATCGCCGGGATGCTGTTCGACCTGCGCGACAGGGGCATCTCGATCCCCGGCGACCTCAGCCTCGTCGGCTACCACGAGCCGATCCTCGCCTCCGCGAAGGAGCCGAGGATCGCCGCGATCACGCGCGACTACGGCGAGATGGGCGCGATCGCCGGCCGGCTCGCGATCACGCGCCTGGCCAACCGCGAGCTGCGCCCACGCGTCGAGACGGTCCAGACCGGCTTCCTGCCCGGCTCCTCGACCGCCCCGCCGCGCGCGGGGCGCTAGGTCTGCGGCTGCCCGAACGCCGGATTGCGCTCGACGTGCTCGCGCATGCGATCGCGGGCGCCGTCGGAGTCGCCGTCGCGGATCGCCTCGGCGATCGCCTGGAGATCGTCGGCGACGGCGCCGCGGACGGACGCGTCGGCCTCCGCGCCCATCGCCATGACGCCCTCGCGCAACGGATGGTTGATCGCCTGCATGACCGCGACGCGCACCTGATTGCGAGCGGCCTCGGCGACGGCCTCGTGGAAGGCGACGTCGTGCTCGGCCAGCTGCTCCCAGGCACCGCCCGCGGCGGCCTCCGCGACGGCGGCGGCGAGCGCCAGCAGCCGCTCGCACTCCTCCGGCGTCGCGCGTCTGGCCGCCCACCACGCCGTCTCACCCTCGAAGCTGACGCGGAACTCCAGCAGCTCCGCGCGGCTCGGCGGCCGGAAGCGCAGCAGCGTCTCCAGCGCGTCGCCGACGTTGCGGCCGCTCGGCTCGGCGACGAAGATGCCGCCGTTGCGGCCCGGCCGCACCTCGACCAGCCCCTGCAGCTCCAGCATCCGCAGCGCCTCGCGCACGGTCGAGCGCCCGACTCTCAGCAGCTCGCCCAGCTCGCGCTCATTCGGCAGCCGGTCGCCGGGCGAGTAGCGGCCGCTCAGCAGTCCCTCGTGCAATTGACGCACGACCTCGTCGAACGAGCGCGTCACGCGCACGGCTGTGAAGGGATGCTCGGCGGCGGCGGACGCGGGCGGGTCGGGCGGCTGGCTCACGCCCGACAGCCTACGGCGCACCGCCGGATGGCACGATCGCGATCGGCCGCACCGGCGATCCAGTGCCGCCGACGTACTTCAGCGGCAGCACGACGACGGTGAATGCGGCCGGCGCGGCGCGTGCGAGCGCTTCGAGCTGGAGGTTCTCGACGATCGGGATCCCGGCGCGCACGAGCAGCACGACGTGGCCGGGCAGGATCGACTCGGTCACCTCGTCCCAGCGCTCGAGCGCGTCCCACACGACGTTGTCGGCGCCGACCGCCGCGACCCCCTCGGCCGCCAGCCACTCCGACCCCTCGCGCGCGATGCCGGGCGCGCGCAGGTACAGCTGCGGGTCGTCCCAGTGGGCGCCGTAGCCGGTCCGCACGAGCACGATCGAGCCGGGCGCGACTGGCGTCGGCGACGCCGCCGCGGCCGCCTGCAGCTCCTCGACGGAGATCAGCTCGTCGGGCGGCAGCGGGCCACCGCGCAACGCCGGCAGGTCGAGCAGCACACCCGGCCGCAGCAGCGGCGGCAGCGTCTCGACGCCGTGGACGGTGAAGCCGGTCGAGGTCTGCACCTCGGCGTCGACGCGGACGCCGCCGTGCATGCAGAGGTCCTCGGCCTGGTGGGAGAGCGCGTCGATGTGGGTGCCGGCGTGCTCGGGCGTGCAGATCAGCCCCGACGCGCTCGTGCGTCTGCCGAGACCGGGCTCGTGACGGCGGTGCAGGCCGAAGACGAGCCCCGGCGCGTGGACCGGCGCGATCGGATCGCCCATGCGGCGCGGCTGCTCCAGGTCGATCACGGTCGCGGCCGCGAGCTGCGCGACGAGGGTCATGGCGCAACCCCCTCACGGCGAGCGTTCAGCACGCCCGCCATGTTGTCCGCCCAGGCCCGTGCGGGAAACTCCGGGTCCTTTCCGAAGCGCACGAGCCAGTCCTCCACGTCGTCGTCGATCACGACGGCGTACGCCTCCTCGTCCTCAACGACGGCAAGCCGCCCGTCGACCGGCGTCCCGCTCCCGCCGCGCAGCAGCGGGACGCCCAGCTGCGCCGGCCGCGGCGCAGCGCTCATGCCGCGCCCGCGGCCGCCGCGCGCCGGCCGCCGACGCTCAGCAGCACCCGGCCCTCCGCGACGCGCACGCTGTAGCGGCGCAGCTGGATGTGCGGGTAGGCGAGGCATCTGCCCGTCGGCACGTGGAACTCGAGGCCGTGCCACGGGCAGGCGACGATCTCGCCGTCGTGGACCCACTCCTTTCTCCAGTCGCCGTCAGCCGCCTGGCGGAAGGTGCCGGTCAGCCTCGCGACCTCGCACAGCGGGCCGGTCTGGTGCGGGCAGACGTTCGGCAGCGCGTGCAGCTCGCCGCCGACGTTGAAGACGCCGACCTGCCGCCCGGCAACGTCGACGACCGTGCGCGAGCCGTCCGGGAACTGCTCGGCGGCGCCGATGTCGCGCTCCTCTCCCGGCGCCATCAGGCCACGCTCCCGCGCAGCTTGAGGCGGCGGCCCTGCGCGTCGATGTTGAACAGCTCGAGCGCGTTCTCACCGAACAGCTGGCGACGCTGCTGGTCGGTCATCGGGATCTGGTCGAGCTTCATCGGGTGGTCGAAGTCGTGGTGGGGCCAGTCGGTCGCGAACATGACGCGGTCCCAGCCGTCCATCAGCTCGATCATCTTCGCGACGTCGCCCATGTCCTCGGGCTCCTCGATCGGCTGCGTCGCGACCCACCAGTCCTTCAGGTAGTGGCTCGGCCGCTCCTCCAGGAACGGGCACTCGCGGCGCCGTTCGAGGTACTCCTTGTCGAGCCGGCTCATGATGAACGGCATGAACGAGACGCCGGCCTCGGCGACGGCGATCCGCAGCTTCGGATAGCGGATCGGGACGCCGGTCGTGATCATGTCGACGACGTTGGCCATGATCGAGAAGGTGTGGCTGCAGGTGTGGCGCGCCAGCTCGTTGTCGAAGCCGTGGTTGTTGAACGGGAAGACCGGGTGGGTGACGGTGACGCTGTGCAGCAGCACCGGCAGGTCGGCCGCCTCGGCCGCCTCCCAGATCGGGTCGTACATGCGATGGCCCCAGAGCGGGTCGAGGCCCGCGCACGGCAGGTAGACGCCGACGATCTCCGGGTGGTCGGCGTACTTCTCGATCTCGCGCGCGGCGTCGCGCGGGTCGTGCGGGCAGGCGACGATGCAGCCGAGCAGCTTCCGCTCGGTCGAGGTCCAGGTGTCGACGAGCCAGGCGTTGTAGGCCCGCGCGAGCGCGCTGGCGTAGTCGGTCTGCGTCAGCACCGGCAGCTTCAGCAGGTGGTCGGGGAAGAGCACGCCGATGTCGACGTGGAGCTTGTCGATCTCCGCGCGCATCTGGTCGGGCGTCCAGACGGTCCGCCCCGCGTCGTGGGTCGTCGGGAACTTCGCCTGGTAGTCGCCGGCCGAGACGCCGGGCGAGAAGCCCGGGATGTCGAGGTAGCTCTCGGCGGCGTCTCTGATGTGCTCCAGCGCCACCTTCCACGGCATGTCGCAGTAGGGCGCGAGCGCTCCCGGCGACTCGTGGACGTGCACGTCGGTGTCGACGATCAGCAGGTCGGAGAGGGGCTCGCGCACCGTCTGCGGCGGTCCCTCGGCTGTGGCTGACATCTCTTCTCTCTCGCTCGTCGTGGGCTCAGGGGGTGGTCGTCGTCTCGCGCAGGGCGATCGCGCCGGTGGGGCACGAGCGCGCGGCGAGCCGCAGGCGCTGCTCGTCGGCGGCGGCGCCGGCCAGCGGCACGGCGATGCCGTCGTCGTCCAGCTCGAACCCGCCGGGCGCGAGGTGGACGCAGTTGCCGGCGCCGATGCAGAGGTCGGCGTCGACGATCGCTTCGATCGTCATGTCGGTGCGTGCTCCTTCGTCAGCTGATCCAGCTCGCGGCGGGCCGCCGCGAAGTCGCGTGGCCGGCCGGCCACGCAGGCCGCGACGAGGCGGCCGTCGTGCAGGTAGCGGGCGACCCACTCGTGCGGGCCCTCGCCGTCGAGCTCGACCGCGTCCCACTCCGGCGCATGGCCGGCGTAGCGGACGACGACGCCGTGCTGCTCGGACCAGAAGAACGGCAGCGGCGCGAACGGCGTGTCGATCCCGAGCGCGTTCGCGGCGGCGGCCTCGCCATGGCGCGCGGCGGTGTCCCAGTGCTCGATCCGCATCGAGCGGCCGTAGCGGGGGTTGTGCCAGCGCGCGCAGTCGCCGGCCGCGAGCACGTCGGTGAGCGCGGTGCGGCAGTGCTCGTCGGTCACGATCCCGTCGTCGAGCGTCAGCGGGCTGTCGGCGAGCCAGTCGACCGCCGGCGCCATCCCGACGCCGGCGACGACCGCGTCGGCGCGCAGCTCGCCGCCGTCGGCGAGGTCGACGCGGAAGCCGTCGCGCTCACGGCGGACCGCGCTCACCGCGGTGCCGCAGCGGACCTCGACGCCGGCGGCGCGGTGGAGGGCGGTCACGCGCTCGGCGACGGCGCCGCCCAGCACCGGCGCGAGCGGCTGCTCGGCCGCCTCAACGAGCGTGACGGGCGCCGCGAGCGCGACCGCCGCGCTGGCGATCTCGCCGCCGATGAAGCCGCCGCCGATCACGACGAGATGGCGGGCGCGCACGAGCGCGTCGCGCAGCGGCGCGACGTCGGCCGCGGTCCGCACGGTCAGCACGCCGTCGCAGCGCAGCGCCGGCGGCAGCGACGGGCGGCCGCCGGTGGCGATCACGAGCCGGTCGTAGGGGAGCGCGCGGCCGTTGTCGAGCGCGACGGTGCGGGCGTCGGCGTCGAGCCCCGTCGCGCGCACGCCCACGTGAACGGCGACGCCGGCCTCGGCGTACGCCTGGGCGGACGCGAGCGGGACCGGCTCGGGCTCATGCTCACCTCTGAGCGCGTCCTTCGACAGCAGCGTGCGGTCGTAGGGAGCAGTCGGCTCGTCGCCGAGCAGGTCGATCGCGCCGGCGTGGCCGAGTCTGCGCAGCGCGAGCGCGCAGCGCTGCCCGGCCGGCCCGCCGCCGACGATCACGATCCGTTCGGGCGTGCTCACCACGCCTCCCGGTAGAGCGCGACGATCTGCTCGCGGTCGGCCTCGCGGCAGTTGAACTCGGGGCCGTTGCTGGCGAGCGCGGCGTCGGCCATCGGGCCCAGCGCGGCCTCGAACGCATCGGGCGCGATCCCGTATCCGCTCAGGCGCGGGATGCCGATCTGCGCGGTGAGCGCGTCGAGCCAGGCGACCAGCAGCTCGCCGGCCTCGCCGTCGGGATCTTCGCTCCCGGCAGCCCCGGCCGCGCGCGCGATCGCGGCGTAGCGCTCGGGCGCTGCGCCGAGGCCGAAGCGGACGACGGGCGCCAGCAGGATCCCGGTCGCGGCGCCGTGCGGCACGTGGAAGTGCGCGCCGAGCGGGCGTGCCATGCCGTGCACGAGCGCGATCGTCGCGTTGCTGATCGCGGCGCCGGCGAGCGTCGCGCCGAAGGCCATCGCGGCGCGCGCCGCCTCGTCGTCGGGCTGTGCGTAGACGCGCGCGAGGCTGGGGCCGATCAGCCGCGCCGCTTCGAGCGCGAACTGGTCGGTGACCGGGCTCGCGACCTTCGAGGTCATCGCCTCGACGGCGTGGACGAGCGCGTCGATCCCGACCTCGGCGGTCAGCCGCGGCGGCATCGTGAGCGTGTGCAGCGGGTCGACGAGCGCGACCGCCGGCAGCAGCGCGTCGTCGTAGAGCGGGACCTTGATCTGCCGCGCGGGGTCGGCGATCACAGCGGCGCGCGTGACCTCGCTGCCGGAGCCGGCGGTCGTCGGCACGGCGATCAGCGGGAGCGCGCGGCCGCCGACGTTGTCGAAGCCGGCGAGCGCGATCAGGTCGCGCGGCTGGTCGTCGAGCGCCAGCGCCGCGATCCCCTTGGCGGCGTCGATCGGGCTGCCGCCGCCGACCGCGACGATGCCGTCGGCCGCGTGCGCGCGCAGCGCGTCGACCCCGTCCGCGACGTTGCCGACGGTCGGGTCGACCTGGACCGCGTCGAAGATGGCCGCCGCCAGCCCCGCGGCTTCGAGGCCCGCGACGACCGCGTGCACGGCGGGGTGCTCGCGCAGCCCCGGGTCGGTGACGACGAGCAGGCGCCGCAGGCCGAGCCGCTGCGCCAGCTGCGGCAGGCGCGCGGTCGCACCGGCGCCGACCACGACGCGCTGCGGCAGCACCACGTCGAAGGTGTCGAGAGCAGTCATAGATCAGATCGTATTTATGGTCTGATGTTTTTGTCAAGCAAGCGGTTCCAAGGGGTGCGGGAGGCCGCCTGCGCAGGCGGCCGCCCGCGCAGGCGGCGGCCCGCGCAGAGGCGGCCCGCGCAGAGGCGGCGCGCGGTTCGGCGTTCGCGTGCGGCGCCTCAGGCGCCGGCGAGCCGCGCGGCGAGCTCCGCGCGCGAGCCGATGCCGAGCTTCGCGAAGACGTGCGAGAGGTGCGCCTCGATCGTCTTCACGCTCACCATCAGCTCCGCCGCGATCTCGCGGTTCGTCAGCCCGCGCGCGGCGAGCTGGGCGACCGCGCGCTCGCGGCCGGTCAGCGCCGAGCGGTCCATCGCGGCGCGTCTGGCCGGCTCCAGCCCGCTGGCCGCCAGCTCGCGCTCGCACTGCTCCAGCGCCGGCATCGCGCCCAGCGCGGCGAGGCCGTCGCGCGCCTGCTCCAGCAACGCGACCGCCTGGAGGCGCTGGCCTTGCCGGCGCAGGAACTGGCCGTGCGCGAGCTGCGCGAGCGCCAGCTCGAACGGCTGCTCCAGCGCGCTCGCGTCGTCGAGCGCCCGCGCGAAGGCGCGCTCGGCGGCGGCGCGCCGGCCGCGCGCCGCCTCCAGTCGCCCGCGCGCCCGCGCCAACCGCACGGCGTACGAGCGCAGCCCCTGCCCGGCCGCGCGCGGCTCGTGCGCCAGCAGCACGGCGTCGGCTTCGTCGAATCGCTCCAGCCGCACCAGCGCGTCGGCTTCGAGCAGCGGCAGCTGCAGGTCGGCGAGCAGCGCCGCGCGCTCGTAGAGGCCGGCGGCGACGAGCGGTGCCAACGCCGCCAGCACCTGCCGCGGTTCCGCGCGCGCCGTCGCCAGCAGCGCCTCGCAGCCGGCGCTGCGCACGAGCGCGGACTCGGTCGTCGTGTCCTCGCGCATGGCGCTCGCGTGCTGCTCCGCCGCATCCAGCTCGCCGCGCACGAGCGCGATCGTCAACGCCGTGACGTGCGCGTCGGCGCGCACGTGGACGATGTCGCCGGCGACGGCGATCGAGAGCGCGCGATCGGCGTGGGCCGCGGCGGTCTCCCACGACCCCGCGGCCAGCTCCGCGCGGGCGAGCCAGGTGCGGACCATCACCTCCAACGTCTCGGCTCCCAGCCGCTGCACGAGGGCGGCGACGGCCCGCAGGTCCTCCAGCGCGCCGGCGACGTCGTCGACGGCCAGCCGCAGCATGCCGCGCATCGCGCGCAGGCCGACGTCGCGCTCGGCAAGGTCGCCGCCGCGCTCGATGATCCCGTCGAGCAGCGTGCGCGCCTCCCGCAGCTCGCTCTTCATCGCGAGCCCGAACACGGCCGGCCACATCGCCGCCAGCTCGGTGCCGCCCTCACGCGGCGCCGCGTCGGCGCTGCGACCCGCCCACACGATCGCGTCGTCGGGCCGCAGGCGGCCGAGCGCGTGCGCGGCGAAGCGCTCGGCCGTCAGGTGGCGCACGGTCGCGTCGGCGTCCTCGCGCGCCCACGCCAGCGTCAGCAGCCGCTCCGCGTCGTCGAGCCGTGACTCCAGCAGCGCCATGTGCGCGAGCACGCACAGCAGCCGCGCGTCGGCGCCGGCCTCGTCCCGCCCGGCGAGCCGCGCGCGTGCCGCCGAGACCCGCCCGGCGCTCAGCAGCGCGTCGGCCGCCTGCACCTCCAGCCGCTCGCGCTCGGCGCCGCCGCTCAGCCGCGCGGCCGCGGCCAGGCTCTCCGCCGCCGACTCGCGGGCGGTCCGCCCCAGCTCAGTGGCGGCGAACGCCTCCAGCTCGGCCACCAGCGCCGGCGCCGGCCCGACCTCTGCGGCGGCTCGGTGGCGCAGCGCGACGCCGGGGTGCTCGACCGCCGTCGCGGCGGCGGCATGCAGGTCGGCGCGCCGCGCCGGGCCGAGGTCGTGGTAGATGGCGGCGCGCGTCAGCGGGTGGTCGAAGGCGATCGTGCGCGGCTGCGAAGCGGGCGACGTCTCCGGCGCGGCGCGCAGCAGGCCGAGCCGTGCCGCCTCCTCCAGCGCTCGCAGCGGATCCTCGACGCCGCCGACCGCGGCGGCTGCCGGCAGCTCGCTGCGCGCCCCGAGCACCGCTGCCGCGTCGATCAGGTCGCGCGCGCCCGGCGACGCCTCCGCCAGCCGCCGCTGCACGCCGCGCGCGAACAGCTCCGGCGCCGGCTGCGGCAGCTCGACCTCTTCCCATGCCGCCGCCGGGACCGCTCCGAGCAGCGCGCGGACGTACAGCGGGTTGCCGCGCGTGTGCTCCTGCAGACGCCGCGCGCCGCGCCCCGACAGCGCCTCGCCCGCCGCGGTCGCCAGCTCACCGACCTGCTCGCGCGTGAGCCCCGACAGCGGCAGCCGGCCGACCCGGTCGAGCTTGAGGAAGCCCGCCGGGAGCCGCTCGGCCATCCCCTCGCGCACGACGAGCACGACCAGCACCGCCTCCTCGACCACGCGCCGAACGGCGAACAGCAGCGCCCGCAGCGAGGCCGCGTCGGCCCAGTGCGCGTCGTCGACCGCGATCGCCAGCGGGCCGCTCCCAGCGCGCTCGGCGAGCGCCTCCAGCAGCCGCAGCCCGACCGCCGCGAGGTCGGGTGCGCCGCCGTCGCGCGCGAGCACGCCCGGCCGCTCGACGCCGAGCGCGCGCAGCAGCTGGTCGGCGAGCGCGTAGTCGACCAGCTCCTCCGCCGCCTCGGCCGTCGCGAGCGCCGTGCGCGCCGTTGCGACCTCGCTCAGGAAGCGGCGCAGGAGCGCCGTCTTCCCGATCCCCGCCGCGCCCTCGATCACGACGCAGCGCGCGCCGCCGCCGGTCACGTCGGAGAGCGCCGCATCGAGCAGCGTCAGCTCCTCGTCGCGGCCGACGAAGGCCGCCGCCGCGGCGTCACCGCCGGCACCTCTGATCGCGTTCGCTCGCATCCCTCTGCCGCAGAGCAAAGCAGGCGGCGGCGGGCGAGGCCGGCTGCCCGGCCCGGCGGCGCGCCGGAGCGGGCTCCCGGACTCAGTCGAGCACGACCTTGATCGCTCTGCGGCCGCCGACGACGAGCGTGTAACGGCGGTCGTACAGGCGTCTGCGCACCGTCAGCGTCAGGCGGCCGTTCTTCAGCGTGCCGGTCGCGTGCACGATCCCGTTGCGCGAGAGGCGCGCCTTGCCGCTGCCGAGCCTGTGCGGAAGCCCGCTGCAGACCACCGTTCTGCCGCGCCGCGCGCCGCAGCGCAGCCGCGGTTCGGTCGCTCTTCTCGCGACCTGTCTTGGAACCACTGCGGCCGGCGGAGCGCCCGGCGGGATGATCGGCGCGGCCGGCGGCGGCGTGACCGCTGCCGCAACGCCCGTCCCGCTGAGCGCGACGACCTTGCGGCCGCCCGCCAGCTCGCCGGCCGACAGCACCAGCGACGCACTGCGCGCTCCGTCCGCGCGCGGACTGAAGCGGAGGCCGACGAAGCAGCTGCCGCCGCGCTCCAGCGCGGCGCCGTCGCAGCTGTCGGAGACGATCTCGAAGTCGGCGGCGCCGACGCCCTCCAGCGTGGTCGCGCGCGGGAAGATCGGCACGTCGCCGGTGACTGTCACCGGCACGCTGATGAGCGTTCCGCGGCGGCCGGTCGTCTGCTCGCCGGCGTCGACCGGCGCGACGGCGACGGTCGCGCGCGGGGTGAAACGGGCCGCCACCTGCCCGAGATATGCGCCGCTGACGAGCAGGATGTCGCCATCCGACAGGCCGACCAGCGACCCCACCGAGCCGTTCAGCGGCGGCGTGCCCGCCGCAGCCAGCTGGCCCGAGCGCGGATCGAACAGCGTCGCGAAGCTGCCGTTGACGACCAGCACCGCACCGCTCGCCAGCTGCCGGGCCGCGGGAGTGATGCCGAAGAGGGTCGCGAGCGGCAGCTGGTTCCAGCTGCCGGTGCCCGGATCGAGCCGCAGCAGCGCGCCGTCCGCTCCGCCCGGCCCCTGCCCGCCGACGACCAGCAGCGCACCGTCGTCGAGCAGGAGCGCCGTGTGCTCGCCACGTGGCCGCGGCAGCGGCGCGAACGCCGTCCACAGGCCGGTTGCCGGCGAGTAGCGCGCGACGTCGGCGGTGCGGGTGAACTCGGAGGCGCTGCCGCCGCTCACGATCACGCTGCCGTCGGGCAGCGCCGTCGCGGCGTGGCTCGCGTGCGGGGAGGGCAGCGAGCCGGCGGGCGCCCACGCACCGGTCGCCGGGTCGTAGCGCTCTGCCGTCGCGTGGACAGTCGGCGGCGCCGTGTCGGCCCAGCCGCCCGCAACCAGCACGGAGCCGTCGCTCAGCAGCGTCGCACTGTGGCCGTAGCGCGCGACCGACATCGGCGCGGCCGCGCTCCACGTGCCCGTGACCGGGTCGTACAGCTCGGCGCTCGCGAGCGGGGCCGTGCTTGTCGTGCGGCCGCCCGCCACGAGCACGCGCCCGTCCTTCAACAGGACGCCGCGCCCGTCGTAGCGGGGCGCCGCCATCGACCCAGTCGCCGTCCAGCTGCCGGTCGCGGGGTCGTACAGCTCGGCGCTCGCGTGCGTGTTGCCCGGGTTGTTGGGGTAGCCGCCCGCGACGAGCACCCGCCCGTCCGGGAGCGCGACGACCGTCCCGCCGACACGCGCGGCGGTCAGCGGGCCGGTCTGCTGCCACGCCGGCGGAGCGGCGGCCTGCGCCACCGCGGGCGGCAGCGACAGCGCGGCAAGCGCGAGGACGACAAGCACGGCGGGCTGACGCAACCAGGTCGGCACGGTTTCGGGGCTCCTCGGAACGGGGGTCGGGTCCATTCCGGCTGATCGGCAGCGCGCCGGGTTCCTGGAGTCATACGCGGGTTCCCCCGCTTGCGCGCCGCTCCCCGCCGCGCCGATCCTCCGGCGCCATGAGCATTCGATTCCCGTGGGCGGCCGTCGTCGCCGCGCTGCTGCTCGGGGCGCTTGCCGCGGCGCCCGCGTCAGCCGCGGAGTTCTCCTACACCGTCGTCTCGATCAGAACGAGATACATCTGGACCGAGCACGACAAGGGCTACCCGAAGAGATGCGAGTCGTGGACGAAGGGCGGCGGCGTCGTCGAGCAGAACGCGGCCGAGTTCAGCGGCGTCATCGACCTCGACCGGCTCAGCGGCGCGCTGCTCGGAGCCGACACGCGCAGAACGCGCGGCACGGTCACGCGCACGATCGACTACACCGGCCACACCAGTCCCGAGGCGCAGCCGTGCGTTCCATGCGACAGAGGCGAGTACGGCCCGTGCAGAGAGGCGAAACCCGACACGACCGTGCGGCAGACGTGCGGCCCGAAGCAGACGACCGTCGACGCCTCCCTGTCGGCGTACGGCCAGGGGTTGACGCTGACCGCGCCGTTCGGGGCCGACGCGCTGCTGGCGGGCTGCCCCGAGCCCGACGACCCCGACGAGATCGCCGACCTCAGCCCCTCCAACAAGGACTACGGCAAGCTGACGCTCCGCAACGGCGCCAGACGGCTGTTCGCGCTCGCCGTCAAGGACCGGCTCACGCTCGAGTTCACCGGCAAGAAGGGCAGATGCGCTCAGGTCGGCAGAAGAGGCGACCACCGCTGCGTGACGACCGCGGCGAAGGTCGTCTTCCGCCGCACCGGCTGAGCGGCGCTCAGCCGTCGGTCCCGAACGACAGCGTGCGGATCACCGGCTCGCCGGCGTGGTCGGAGGCGTCGAGGTCGACCTCCGCGACGATCGCGACGTCGCGGTGGTCGGCGGGGTCGTCGACCGTCTGGCGCACGATCCAGCGGCGGCCGTCGCCGGGCGGGGTGCGGTCGATCGTCAGCAGCTCCGGCGAGCGCGCCTGCGGGCCGGTGCCGACCTCCTCGTATTCCTCCCAGTAGGCGTCGAGCGCGTCCTCCCAGGCCGGCAGCCGCATCGTCACCTTGCCGGGCGGGTCGGTCAGCGCGGCCGCGGCGGCGTCGAGCTGCGCGAGCGCCTCGGCGTCGTCGCGCGCGGCCAGCTTGACCTTCTGGAACAGCGCGTTGCGGACCATCGTCGTGAAGATGCGCGCGTTGGCGGTGATCGGCCGCGCCGGCGGCGGCGGGGCGCCGTTGGCGATCGCCTCGGAGGCGCGCGTGACCGACTCCGGGTCGGTCAGCGCCTCCCACTCGTCGAGCAGGCTCGAATCGGTCTGGCGGATCGTCTCGCCGAGCCATTCGATGATGTCGCTCAGCTCGTCGGTGCGGACCTGCTCGGGGACCGTCTGGCGCAGCGCGCGGAAGGCGCTGCTGAGGTAGCGCAGCACGACCCCTTCCGAGCGCGCCAGCCCGTAGTGGGAGACGAACTCGGTGAAGCTGCGCCCCCACTCGTGCATGTCGCGCACGACCGACTTCGGCGAGAGGTCGGACTCGCGCACCCACGGGTGCGTCTCGCGGAAGGTCCGCAGCGCCTCCTCCAGCGGCTCGGCGAGCGGCTTCGGATAGGTGACCTGTTCGAGCAGCTCCATCCGCTCCTCGTACTCGATCCCCTGCTCCTTCATCTCGGCGACCGCCTCGCCGCGCTCCTTCTTCGCCTGCGCCATCAGCACCGGGAAGGGATCGTCGAGGATCGCCTCGACGACCGAGAGGACGTCGAGCGCGTACGTCTCGGCCTCCGGGTTCAGCAGCTCGAAGGCGCCGAGCGCGAACGACGCCAGCGGCTGGTTGAGCGCGAAGTTCTCCTGCAGCTCGACGGCGAGCCGCAGCGTGCGGCCGTCGGAGTCGGGCTCCGCGAGCCACTCGAGCACGCCGGCGTTGACCAGCTCGTCGCCGAGCGCGCGCGCCTGCTCCGCGAGGCGCGTGCGGCCGCGCTCGTCCTCGTGGTTGTCCTCCATCAGCGCGCGCATCGTCGCGACCGGGTCGGCCGGCTGGTTGACGACGTTGAGGATCATCGCGTGGTCGACGCGCATACGTGAGACGAGCGCCTCGGGGACCGCTGTCTTGAGCCGCTCGAAGGTCTCCTCGGTCCAGCCGACGGCGCCCTCCGGCGCTCTTCCGGCCTGCACCTTGCGGCGCTTCTTCGGGTCGTCGCCGGCCTTCGCGAGCGCGCGCGTGCGCTCGATCACGTGCTCGGGCGCCTGCACGACGACGTAGCCGGCGGTGTCGAAGCCGGCGCGTCCGGCGCGGCCGGCGATCTGGTGGAACTCGCGCGCCTTCAGCAGCCGCTGGCGCGTGCCGTCGAACTTCGCCAGCGCGGTGAAGACGACGGTGCGGATCGGCACGTTGATGCCGACGCCGAGCGTGTCGGTGCCGCAGATCACCTTCAGCAGGCCGCTCTGCGCGAGCTGCTCGACGAGGCGGCGGTAGCGCGGCAGCATGCCGGCGTGGTGGACGCCGATCCCGCCGCGCACGAGCTTGGAGAGCGTTCTGCCGAAGCCGGCGGTGAAGCGGAAGGCGCCGATCGCCTCGGCGATCGCGTCGCGCTCCTCGCGCGTGCAGAGCTTCGCCGACAGCAGCGACTGCGCCCGCTCCATCGCTGAGGCCTGCGTGAAGTGGACGACGTAGATCGGCGCGCGGTCCTCCTCGACGAGCTGCTCCAGCAGCTCGTGCAGCGGCTCGACCGACCACGCGTAGGTGAGCGGGACCGGCCGCTCGGCGTCGTCGATCAGCGCGGTCTCGCGACCGGTGCGGCGCGTCAGGTCTCTCGCGATCGCGGTGATGTCGCCGAGCGTCGCCGACATCAGCAGGAACTGCGCCTGCGGCAGCATCAGCAGCGGCACCTGCCACGCCCAGCCGCGCTGGCCGTCGGCGTAGTAGTGGAACTCGTCCATCACGACCTGGCCGACGTCGGCGCCGGCGCCCTCACGCAGCGCGATGTTGGCCAGCACCTCGGCCGTGCAGCAGATGATCGGCGCGTCGGCGTTGACGGAGGCGTCGCCGGTCAGCATGCCGACGTTCTCGGCGCCGAAGGTCTCGCAGAGGGCGAAGAACTTCTCTGACACGAGCGCCTTGATCGGCGCCGTGTAGAAGGTGACGCGGTCGTCGGCGAGCGCGGCGAAGTGGGCGGCGATCGCGACCATCGACTTGCCCGAGCCGGTCGGCGTGGCGAGCACGACGTTGTTGCCGCTGAACAGCTCGATCGCCGCCTCCTCCTGGTGCGCGTAGAGGCTCAGGCCGCGCTCCTCGGTCCACGCCGTGAAGGCGTCGTAGAGCGCGTCGGGGGTGGCTGGTCTGGGGAGGGCCTTGACGAGGGTCATGCGGTCGCACCTCTCAAGCTACCGATCCGCGCCGCGCGCGCCGCCGCCGAGCTGTGAACGGCGCCGCGTCCAGGCGGCGGTGGCGCCGCTCGCCGCGGCCGGTACGCTGCCCGCATGCGGCCACGGATGGCGCACCTGCTGGTCTCGCTGGCGCTCGCCGCCGGCTGCCTGCTCGCGGTCGCGGGCGTGAGCGCGGCGCGGGCGCAGGTCGGCGCGACGAGCGCGAAGGTCGCCACCCCGCGTCCGACCCTCTCCGCACGGCTCCCCGCGACCGCCGCGGCCCAGGCGCGGCCGCTGCTCGCCGTCACCGTGCGCGACGCGCCGCGCGGCGCGCGCGTGCTCGTGCAGGAGCGGACGCGCGGCCGCTGGCGCGCGGCCGGCGACGATGACGGCGCGCGGGTGCGCGGCGACCGCCGCCTCACGCTGCGCTGGCGCGGTCTGCGCAGCCGCGACGCCGTCCAGCTGCGGATCGCGCTGCTCGACCGCCGCGACCGCACGCTCGACGCGACCGACTCGCGCACGGTGCTGCTGCGCTCCGACGAGCCGCTCGTGCTGGCCGCCGACGCGCTGCGGCTGCACTCGCTCGGCGCCGACCGCTGGGACGTCTGGACCTGCGGTGCCGTCGCTGGCGGCGACGCGGCGGCCGCGGCGGAGGTGCTGGAGGAACGGGTCGCGCCGTTCTACGCGTGGCTCTCCAATGGCCGCTACGAGCAGCGCTTCCGCGCCCGCGGCGCGCTCGACGGCGACGACCTCTCCGCCTGCGCGAGCGAGGCGGCGAGGGCGAGCGCCGGCCGCGACGGCGCGCTGATCGTGCAGCAGCTCGACCGGATCTCGGCCGGCGCCGACGCCTGCCTCGGCGACGCCACGCGGCTCGACCCCTGCGCCGGCCAGCCGACGGTGCTGCCCGGCAACGAGCGGATCGCCTGGCTCGGCCCCGGTCAGCTGTTCGGCGCCGACGCGCACATCTCGACCGTCGTGCACGAGCTGGGGCACACGCTCGGCTGGCCGCACTCCTTCACCGGCCGCCTGCGGATCGAGCGCGAGGGCGCGGAGGTCGGCGTGGAGTACGACGACCCGCTCGACGTGATGGGCTACGAGCGGCTGTGGGGCACCGGCGGCTGGGACGACCCCGGCGCCGGCACGTTCACGCCGAAGGCGACGCAGGCCTTCAACCGGATCGCGGCCGGCTGGGTGCCGGACACCGCGACGACCGTCCACGACCGCCCGTCGGCGACCTACTCGGTCGGGCCGCTCGACGGCGACGGGCTGCAGGTCGTGATCGTCCCGACGGCCGACGCGCGTGCCTTCCTGACGCTCGAGGTGCGCGTCCAGCGGCCGTTCGACCCGCTCCCTGGCGAGGGCGTCGTCGTCCACGCGATCGACCAGCGGCCGGCCGCCTGCGACCCCGACGAGGAGGCCGTCGGCTGCTGGGGCGATCAGCTGCGCGCGTCGCCGGCGCCGAACACCCCCGAGTCGCTCGACAGCCTCGTCACGGTCGGCGAGCAGGTCGACGTCGCGGGCGTGCGGATCGCCGTCGGCGGCCGCGTCGGCGACCGCTTCACCGTCACCGTCGACGGCGCGCGGGCGCGCTTCGAGCCGCTGAAGCCGACGCTCTGCCTGTACGTCCCGGACGCGTGCGTCGGCGGCCTGCAGGGCCCGTTGTAATCAGGACCGTCTCAGTCCTCAATCGCCCATAGCCTGAGCGGCATGGTCAAGCACGAGCAGGTCGAGTGGGTCGACTGCGTCGACATGGCGGCGTTCGAGGCGTGGCTCGAAGTCCACCACGGCGAGCGCGACGAGGTCTGGCTGCGGATCGCCAAGAAGGCGTCGGGCAGAGCGTCGGTGAACGCCTGGGAGGGGACCGAGGCCGCCCTCTGCTTCGGCTGGATCGACGGCCTGCGCCGCTCGCTCGACGACGACTGCTTCCTCCAGCGCTACTCGCCGCGCCGCCGCCGCAGCCCGTGGTCGCGCATCAACGCCGACCGCGCGCTGGAGCTGATCGCCGCCGGGCGGATGCGGCCGGCGGGCTTCGCCGAGATCGAGCGCGCGAGAGCCGACGGCCGCTGGCAGGCCGCCATCCTGTGACGGCCGGCGTCAGTGCCCTGACGAGCTGACGCAATTCGGTGAGTTCACGCGCCATGTGCGACTCAATTGCCTTGACAGCGCACGCCCTCCCTGATCGGGCAGGTCTGCAACGTCGCGGTGAGCTACTACGTGCTATCCGCTCCGTGGGAGGGATCGTCGATCCTGTACATCCTCGGCACCGGCGCCGGCTTCCGGATCGAGGGCTTCTCCGGGGACTACTACCTCGGTCACGGCAACGGCAGAGCGAGCGGCTACTTCTGGCGCAACAACATCAACCAGAGCACCTGCACCTGGTGATCCGCGCCTGAACCCGGCGGCCCGGCGTCAATCGCGCTGGGCCGCTCCGCGCGCCGCCCACTCCCGCGCCAGCAGCGCGTGGATCGCGGAGTCCTGCCAGCGGCCCTTGACCCAGATCTCCTCGACGAGGTGGGCCTCGCGCCGCATTCCCAACCGCTCGCAGAGCCGGACCGAGGCGGCGTTGGCCGGATCCAGCCGCGCGATCGCGCGGTGCGCGTGCAGCGTCTCGAAGACGAACGCCAGCAGCGCCCGCGCGCCCTCGGTCGCGTAGCCGCTGCCGCCGTGGTCGGGATGGACCATCCAGCCGACCTCGACGCAGGCCCATGCGACCGACGCGATTGCGACGTACAGCTCGCCGATCACCTGCTCGTCCTCACGCCGCGCGAGCGACAGCTGCACCGCGTCGCCGTCCTCGCGCAGCCGCGTTCTCGCCGCCCGCGCCGGCAGCAGCTCGGCCAGCTCGGCACGGTCGCGCGGCCCGAACGGCAGGTGCCTGGCGACGTCGGCGCGCGACTGGTAGGCCGCGACGGCGTCGAGGTCGTCCTCGCACACGACGCGGAGCAGCAGCCGCTCGGTCTCCAGCGGCGCGAACGCATCGCAGGGGACGAGCGCGGGCGGCGGCGCGGCGGCCGGCGACTGCTCAGCCATCCGCTTCGACCCGCCGGGAGATCGTCCGCACCAGCAGCGGGCTGACGACGAAGAGCGCGATCCAGACGTACGGCGCGATCCCCGGGTCGACGAAGGCGACCGGGATCGAGCAGAGGAAGACGAGCGCCGGCAGCACGTTGGAGAGCAGCATCAGTCCCGGATGCGCGAGCGCGGCCGGCGGCAGCAGCTCGCGCCGCAGCGCGATCCACAGCATCGCCGTGTCGAAGCCGCTCGCCGCGACGACGTTGGCGGCGTACAGGATGACCGCCGCCTCGACCTCGCCATAGCGGCCGAAGACGCCGGTCGTGAACGGCATCAGCGAGATGAACGCGAGGAAGGCGAGGTTGAGCAGCAGCAGCGTCGAGTCGAAGCGCCGCAGCTGCTCGAAGAAGCGGTGGTGGCCGAGCCAGAAGGCGCCGATCACGGCGAAGCCGATGAAGTACGAGGCGACCTGCGGCCCCAGGTCGCGCAGCGCCCCCGCCAGCTCGTCGGGGGCGCGCGACTCCGGCAGGTCGGGCACGTCGAGTCCGAGCACGAGCAGCGTGATCGCGATCGCGAAGACGCCGTCGGAGAAGGCGACGACCCGCTCGTAGCCGGCCGACCCCTCCTCTTCGATCTCGTGCTCGGGCGCGCTCATCTGCCGGAGGCCATCTCCTCCGCGATCTCCGCCAGCTTCGGCGGCGGCACGTGCGCGAGGAACTCGTCGCGCAGCCACAGCGCGACCGTGCTCTGCAGCTGTGAGACGCGGCCCATCGTTCTGCCGTGCTTGACGACCGCCTCGGCGCGCTCCTTGCGCTCCTTCTCGAAGGCCGGGAAGGCCGTCTCGTAGGACTGCGAGAGCAGCAGTCTGCCGAGCGCGTCGGCGTCCTCGATCGCCATGCAGGCGCCCATCGCCGCGAACGGCGTCGTCGCGTGCGCGGCGTCGCCGAGCAGGACGACGCGGCCGTCGATCCAGCTGTCGATCGGCGCGAGGTCCCACGCCTCGGTCCGCACGATCCCGTCCTCCGGCGTCTGCTCCACAGCCGCGGCCAGCAGCTCGTACCAGCCGTCGATGTGGGCGAGGATCTCCTGCTTGTCGACGCTCGTGCCGCCGGCCGGCGCTCTGTGCATCACGTACCAGCGCGCGCGACCGCCGCCGACGTCGGCGACGCCGCCCTTGGAGCCCTTCTCCCAGATCTCGACGTGGTGCTGCGCCGGCAGCAGCTCGTGCGTGAAGGGGATCAGCGCGCCCCAGCCGGAGAAGCCGGAGTAGTGCAGCTCCAGGTGTCTGCCGGCGACGAGGTCGCGCAGCGTCGAGTGGGCGCCGTCGGCGCCGATCACGAGGTCGCCGCTCGCCCGGCTGCCGTCCTTCAGCACGACCGTCGCGGAGTCGGCGTCCTGCTCGATCCCGACGACCTCCGAGCCCATCTTCACGTGCTCGGCGCCGAGCGCCTCGATCAGCGCCTCCTGCAGCCCGTGGCGCTGGATGTCGTAGGTCGGTGCGCCCAGTCTGCGCGACACCTCGCCGACGGGCAGCGACTCGATCAGCCGCCCGTGGCGCGAGCGGATCTCGGTGAACTCGATCGCCGAGCCCAGCCGCGCGAGCGTGTCCGGGTCGACGCCGAGGTCGAGCAGGTGCTTGATCGCGTACGACCAGATCGTGAAGCCGGTCGCGCGGCTCTGGAGATGGTCGTACTTCTCGTGCACCTCGACCTCGACGCCGCCGCGCTTGAGCGCGAGCGCGACCGTCAGCCCGCCGATCCCGCCGCCCACGACCACGACCTTGCTCGCCTGCGCCATGCCACTTGCCTCCCTGCCGTGCGTGCGCCGGCCGCGTGCGCGGCCGGCCGTCTGCGGCTGTCTATCAGGCGCGGCGGCGCGGGGCGAGTCCGTTCACAGCCGCATGCCGCCGGAGACCTCGATCCGCTGACCGGTGACCCAGCGGCTGCTGCTCGTCACCAGCGCCGCGATCGCGCCGCCGACGTCGTCGGGCTCGCCGACGCGGCCGAAGGCGGTCTGCGCCTCGATCGCCTTCTGCAGCTCGGCGTCCTTGCGGATGTGGCCATCGCCGAAGTCGGTCGCGACCGCCCCGGGCGCGATCGCGTTGACGGTGATGCCGCGCCCGCCCAGCTCCAGCGCCAGCACTCTCGTCAGCACCTCGACCGCGCCCTTCGCGGCGGCGTAGGCGGAGTAGCCGGGGAAGCTGAAGCGGGTCAGCCCGGTCGAGATGTTGACCACGTCGCCACCGTCGGCGAGCAGCGGCAGCAGCCGCTGGGTGAGGAAGAAGACGCCCTTGACGTGGACGTCGAAGATCTCGTCGAAGCCGGCCTCGGTCGTCTCGCTCAGCAGCGCGCCGTAGGAGGCGCCGGCGTTGTTGACGAGCACGTCGAAGCTGTCGCGGCCCCAGCGCTCTCGCAGCGCCGTCTCGACCTGCTCAGCGAAGGCGTCGAAGGAGCCGTGGTCGCCGACGTCGAGCTGGAGCGCGACCGCCGTGCGGCCGAGCTGCTCGACGGCGGCGACGACCTCCGCCGCCTCCTCGCCGTTGCCGCGATAGGTGGCGATCACGTCGATGCCCTTGCCGGCGAGGTTGAGGGCGGTGCTGCGGCCGAGGCCGCGGTTGGCGCCGGTGATGAGTGCGATGCGCTGGGTGGTCATGAGCGCCAATGTGGCCGCGGCGCGCGCCGCTCGAAAGGGTCGCGTCGATCCAGGGATCGGCGATCCCTGTCTGTGCCGGCGCGGGGTTTGCATACTGGAGGCATGGACCGTGATCAGCTCGCCGACTTCCTGCGCCGCCGTCGCGAGGCGCTGCGCCCCGAGGACGTCGGCCTCGTCGCCGGACCGCGCCGCCGCACCGCCGGCCTGCGCCGCGAGGAGGTCGCGGCGCTCGCGAGCATGTCGACCGACTACCTGACGCGGCTGGAGCAGCGACGCGGCCCGCAGCCGTCCGAGCAGATGCTCGCCTCGCTGGCGCGCGGCCTGCGCCTCTCGCTCGACGAGCGCGACCACCTCTTCCGCCTCGCCGGTCACACGCCGCCGTCGCGCATCCACCGCACCAGCCACGTCAGCCCCGCGCTGATGCGCGTGCTCGACCGGCTCGACACGCCGGCGCTCGTGATCTCCGACATCGGCGAGACGCTGGCGCAGAACGAGCTGGGCGTCGCGCTGCTCGGCGACCACAGCCTCCACACCGGCTCGCGACGCTTCTTCGCCTACCGCTGGTTCGCCGAGCCGGTCGAGCGCGACGCCTACACCGCCGACTATCACGACCACCACGGTCGCACGCTCGTCGCGGGGCTGCGCACGGCGCTCGCGAGGGATCCCGCCGACGACACCGTCGCGGCGATCGTCGCGGAGCTCTTGGCCGCGAGTCCTGAGTTCGCCGCGCTGTGGGCGGAGCACGAGGTGTCGGAGTGCGTCGCGCCGCGGCGCAAGCGAATCGTGCACCCGACGATCGGCGTGATCGAGGTCGACTGCCAGGTGCTGGTCGCCGAGAACGAGGCGCAGCGGCTGCTCGTCTACACCGCCACGCCGGGCAGCGAGGACCACGACCGGCTGCGGCTGCTGTCGGTCGTGGGACGCCAGCGGTTCGACGTCGGCGCTGCCGAGTCGGCGCCGACGCAACGCGGCTGAGCGGGCGGCAGCTCAGCGCGACGGCGCCCATCGCGGGCGAGCCGCTCAGCGCGCGAGCGCGGCCGCCAGCGCGTCGAGCTGCCGCGCGACCGGGCCGAGCGTCAGCAGGCCGCTGCCGGCGCCGGCCAGCTCGCCGGCCGCGGGTGCCAGCCGCTCCTGCGCGCGCGTCATCGTCGCGCGGTCGCCGACGGCGATCGCGGCGCGTGCGACGAGGCACCACAGCGCCTCGGACAGCAGGTCGCGCGGCGGTTCGGGGGCCGCGCGCAGCGCTTCCGCGGCCTCCTCCTCGCGCCCCTGCGCCAACAGCACGAGCGGGCCGGTCCACGGCTCGTACGGTCCCCAGTCGAGCTGGGGATCGGTCGGTGCGGGCGCGCCGTCGCGCAGCCGCAGCGACAGCAGCGCCAACGGCAGCAGGCCGCGCTCGAGCCCCGGCATGCCGGCGCCGTCGAGGCGCGCGGCGGCCGCCCGGTACGCCGCCTCGACCGCGGCCGTCGGCGCACCGGTCGCGGCGAGCCGCAGCGCCCGGTACCAGGCGGTGAAGACGCCGGCCAGCGGCCGCTCGTGGCGCGCGGCGAGACGGTCGACGGCGGCGGCGTGGCGGTCGGCGCCGGGGAAGTCGCCGAGCGCGCCGCGCGCCTGCAGGCGGACGAGCTGTCCGAGCAGCTCGTAGGAGGCGAGGCCGTGGCGGCGTGACAGCTCGATCAGCTCGGCGCCGATCGCGTCGCGGTGCGGCGCCAGGCCGGTTCGTTCGAAGCGCTGCATGAAGCGGCCGTTGAGCGCGAAGGCGAGCAGCGCGGGGTCGTCGAGACCGCGCGCGATCCGCTCCGCCTCGCGGGCGGCGGCGGGCCCGCGGGCCGCCTCGCGCGCGGCGGCGGGCACGCGGGCGGCC
>NZ_JAWSTH010000068.1:0-35632 GCF_033542075.1 Conexibacter stalactiti | reverse complement strand
CGCCGCCTGGGACGAGCTGCTCGCCCGCGTCGGCGCGACGCCGCGCGTGGTCGCGGGCTGAGGCGCGCACGTCAGGCCCCGCGGTCGCCGGCCGTGGCGTCAGGCGCTGCGCGGCGGGGGCGGCGGCGCGGGTGGGCCCAGGTCGTCATCGGGCCCGTCCGGCTCGGCTGCCTCCAGCACCGCGCGGCCGCTCGGCGACAGGTCGTAGGTCCAGTTACCGCGGGCGATCGCGTCGGTCACCCAGCCGCGCTGCTTGACCGCGTCGAGCGCCCGCCGCTCCGGCCGTGACTCGCCGTCGATCACCCAATGGCCGATCGAGTGGATGCGGCCGTCGCGGGCGGCGCGCAGGATGCGCAGCTCCTCGTCGCTCAGCTCCGGTTCCATCCGCTCAACCTACCCGCGCACCCGGCATCACTGCGGGTTTGGGGGTCTCAGCGCCCCGAACCCGCAGTGATGCGCCGGCGAGGGGCGCCAGTCTCGCGCGCTCAGTACGGCAGCAGCGTCGCGTCGACCGCCTCCCATGCGCCGCGCAGCTCCGCCAGCTCGGCCGGCCGCCGCCGCGCGAGGTCGGCCTGTTCGAGCGAGTCGGCGCCGAGGTCGTAGAGATGGTCCGTTCCGTCGGCGCCGCGCAGGTACTTCAGCGACCCGCGCCGCAGCGCCCGCGCGCCGCGCATTCGCCAGAAGAGGTCGCGCTGCGGCGCCGGCCGGCCGCGGAAGAGGTGGTCGACGAGGCTGACGCCGTCGAGCGGCCGAGCTGGATCGGGTCTGGCCCCACCCAGTTCGAGGAAGGTCGCGGTCCAGTCGGTCGTGTGGACCGGCGTGTCGACGACCTCGCGCGACGGCAGCTTCCCCGGCCACGACAGCAGCGTCGGCACGCGGATCCCGCCCTCGTTGAGCGAGCCCTTCGCGCCGCTGAACGGCCATGTGTAGGAGTAGCGCTCGCCGCCGTTGTCGCTGGCGAAGAAGACGACCGTGTCATCGAGCTGCCCGCTGCGGCGCAGCGCCTTGAGCAGCGTGCCGATCGCGTCGTCGAGGTCCTCGACCATCTCGCGGTAGGTCTCCAGCGAGCCGCCGTCGTAGTGGAAGAGGACGTTTCTCTCGCCGGCCGCGATCCGCTGCGTCAGCTCGTCGCTGACCGCTCTGTCGCCCGGCCCCTCCCACGGCCAGTGGGGCGTCGTGAAGTTGAGGTTCAGCAGCCACGGCCGCTCGTGGCGGCCATGCAGGAAGCGCGTCGCGCGCTCGGTCACGATCTGCGTGTAGTAGCGCAGATCTCTGTACTCGACCTCGTCCTCGTAGAGGTCATATGCGCCGTTGTGGTTGATCTTCGAGAAGTAGTCGAGGCCGCCGCTGAAGTTGCCGAAGAAGCTCTCCCACCCCAGTCTCGTCGGGCTGAACCACGGCAGGTATCCGCAGTGCCACTTGCCGATCAGCGCCGTCTCGTAGCCCTGCGCGTGCAGCAGCGAGGCGAGCGTCGGGTGGTCGAGCGGTATCCCGTCGATCTCGTTGGGGGCGGCGATCGGCTCCTTCAGCCCGCCCGCGAGGCGGCCGGGATAGCGGCCGGTGTAGAGGCCGAAGCGGGTCGGCGAGCAGACCGCCGAGGCGGAGTAGCCGTCGGTGAAGCGCAGCCCGGAGGCGGCGAGCCGATCGAGGTTCGGGGTGCGGATTCTCGGCGCCCCGTAGGCCGACAGGTCGGCCCAGCCGAGGTCGTCGGCGAGGATCACGAGCAGGTTCGGGCGCGGCAGCCTGCCGCCGTGGCGGCGCGGGCGGAAGGGCCGTTCGTCGGAGGCGCTGGCAGGGGTCCAGGCCGGCGCCGTGGCGGCCGCGACGCCGGCGCCGGTCGCGCCGGCCAGCTTCACGAACCGCCGGCGCGAGATCTCGGTTTCGCTCATGCCTGGCACATTCCCACGGCGATTCCCTATGAAACCGATCGTCTTTGCTGAGTATCCCTCCCGCGCCGTCCGCGCCTGTTCACCGGAACGCGGCGCTTTACCGTTCCTTCAGCGGCCGCTGTGAGGGTCCCTCCGATGCATGCCGGCCCCACCGCCTTCGCGCTCTCGACGGCGATCGACGCCCTCATCGCGTGCGCGCTGGTCGCCTGGGCGGTGCGCAGACGGCCGCGCCTGCCGGCGCTGATCGCCGGCGTCGCGCTCGCACTGGCGCTCGTCGGGGTGAAGCTGTCGCTGATGGTCGGCGCCGGCCTCGACCGCCCCTTCGGCGTCGCCCACGTGCTGTGGCTCGACGCCGTCGTCGCGGTGCCGGTCGCCGCGCTGCTGCTGGCGCTGCTGGGCTGGCGCGGCGGCGGCTGGCTGCTGCGCGGACTGGTCGTGGTGGGGCTGCTGCTGGCGCCCGTCGGCGCGTACGCGAGCTTCGTCGAGCCGCAGCGACTGGTGGTGGAGCGGGCACAGGTGCCGCTGACACCCGCGCGCGACGGCAGCGACACGGTCCGTGTCGCGGTGCTCGCTGACATCCAGTTCGACCAGCTCGGCGAGCACGAGCGCGAGGCGGTCGCGCGCGTGATGGAGCAGCGACCGGACGTGATCCTGCTGCCCGGCGACTACATCGACGGCTCTCCCGCCGAGCGCACCCGCGAGCTGCCGAAGCTGCGTGCGCTGTTCGCCCAGCTGAGAGCACCCGGCGGCGTCTTCGCCGTGCAGGGCGATCAGGAGACGCCGGAGCAGGCGCGCGCGATCTTCGCCGGCAGCGGGATCCGGCTGCTGGAGAACGAGCTGGCCACGACGCGCGTCGGAGACCGCCGCATCACGATCGCGGGGATCGAGAAGCACTACGTGTCGCCCGACGCTCGCGCCGCCATCAGCGCGCTCGAAGCCCGCGCGGGAGCGCGCGACGTGCGGATCCTGCTCGCCCACCGCCCCGACCCCGTCCTGCGACTGCCGCCGCGCACGCGCATCGACCTCGTCGTCGCCGGCCACACCCACGGCGGCCAGCTCCAGCTTCCCTTCCTCGGCCCGCTCAGAACCGCGAGCGGCGTGCCTCGCGAGGTCGCCGCCGGCGGCCTCCACACGCTCGACGGCCGCCGCATCTACGTCAGCCGCGGCGTCGGCGTCGAGCGCGGTCAGGCACCGAAGCTGCGCCTCGGCGCGCCGCCCGAGGTGTCGTTGCTGGAACTCGGCTGACGCCAGCTCACATACTGTTGACTGTATACTTCTGCTTGTGGAGGCAGAGTCAACGTCATCGCAAGGCCCGGTCGGCGGAGCTTCGGCCGACAGGGCTTCGGTCGGCGGCGCCTCGCTTCCCGGCGCCGTCGTGCGGCGCGGGGACGCGGCCTATGAGCCGCTGCGCCGCGCGAGCGTGTGGGCGCTCAACGTGCCGGCCCGCCGGCCCGACGCGATCGTGCAGGCGACCTCGGTCGACGACGTCGTCGCCGTCGTGCGCCATGCGGCCGCGCGCGACACGACCGTCGCCGTCAAGGGCAGCGGCCACAACTACGCCGCCACCTTCCTGCGCGAGGGCGGGATCATGCTGGACGTCTCTCGACTCGACGGCGCGCGCCTGCTCGACGACGGCGTGACCGCGCAGGTCGGGCCGGGGATCCGCTCCGCCGAGCTGGCGCGGTTCCTGAACGCGCACGGCCGCGCCTTCCCCGGCGGCCACAACGCGACCGTCGGGATCGGCGGCTTCCTGCTCGGCGGCGGGATGGGCTTCAACGGCGCCTCCTGGGGCGAGTTCGCCTGCTTCGAGGTCGAGGCGGTCGACGTCGTCACCGCCGCCGGCGAGCTGCTGACGATCTCCGCGGACGAGCACACCGAGCTCTTCTGGGCCGCCCGCGGCGCCGGCGCCGGCTTCCCCGCCGTCGCGGTCGGCTTCCGCCTGCGCACCTGGCCGCTGCCGGCCGGCATGCACGCGAGCCGCTGGACCTATCCGCTCGATGCGGCGCGGGAGGTCGCGGCGTGGTTGCAGGGCCACGCCGACCGCGGCGGCGAGAACGTCGAGCGGTACGTGGCGTTCGAGGCTGACGAGGCGGGGCTCGACCACCCACCGGTCTGCCACGTCGCCGCGATCGCCTTCGAGCGCGAGCCCGCCGCCGCGCGCGCGGCGCTGGAGGAGCTGGCGGTCTCCGCGCCCGCCGGCGCGCTCAGCGCGCTGGGGCCCGCGCCGATCACCTACGAGCGGCTCTACGCCGGCGGGATCACCGGCGACGTGCTGCGCGTCGTCAACGAGACGATCTGGACCGACGACCCGGTAGACGCCGCCGCCGCGCTCGCCGCGCAGGTCGCGCTCGCGCCCGACCGCCGCACCGTCGCGATGGTCGACTTCCGCCCTGCGCCGCGGCTGCCGCTCGACGGCGCCGCGTCGGTCGCCGCGCGCGGCTTCCTCTCATGGGGCGCGAAGTGGAGCGACTCGGCCCGCGACGCCGAGAACGCCGCCTGGGTCGACGCGACCGACGCCGCGCTCACACCCTGGCGCCGCGGCCGTTACCTCAACGAGAGCGACGTCCTGCGCCATCCCGAGCGGGCGCGCGACTGCTTCTCCCCCGCCGCCTGGGAGCGGATCGCCGCGGTCCGCGCACGGTACGACCCCGACGGCCGCTTCCCGAGCGCCTACTGAGGCGCGGGGCGCGCCGGCGCGGGGCGGGAGAGCGAGCGCCTACTGAGCGACCGTCAGCTCATCCAGCCGCACGTCGGTCACGAGCATGTGCGCCGACAGGTGCGTGATCGCCAAGGACGGCCGCGCCGCCTCCAACGACAGCTGCGGCGTCACCCCGCAGGCCCAGAAGACCGGCACCTCGCCGTCGGCGACGCTGACCTCGCCGATCGCGTCGAGCGGCTCGTCCAGCTCGACCCCGAGCGCCGACGGATCGCCGACGTGCACCGGCGCGCCGTGCAGCTGCGGGTAGCGGCGGCTGACCTCGACCGCCCGGTCGGCGGCGGCGCGTGGAAGCGGCCGCATCGAGACGACCAGCGGCGCCGCGAAGCCGCCGGCCGGGACCGTCTCGCGCTCCGTGCGGTAGATCGCGCCGCCGAAGCCGCGCCGCTCGTAGGCGAGGTCGACGCCGTGACGGCGCAGCGCCTCCTCCAGCGAGAAGGAGCAGCCGAAGGCGAACGCGACGAGGTCGACGTTCCACAGCTCGTCGAGGTGGCTGACGACGCCGGCGGGCCGGCCGTCGCGGAAGACGCGGTAGGCCGGCAGATCGTGACGCAGGTCGATCTCCGCCCCGAGCGACGGCAGCCGTGGATCGCCCGGCCGCGAGCGCGCCAGCACCGGCGCGACCGCCGGGTTGGCCGCGCACCAGGCGCCGAACTCCTCCGCCCACAGCTCCGGCAGCACGATCAGGTTGCACTGCACGCGGCCGGGCGCGACGTCGCGCGTCGGCCCGCTCCACGTGCCGGCGCGCACGGCGCGGCGGTAGGCGGCGAGGTCTCTCACCCCGCCACCTTCGCGGCCGGCTGCATGATCGTCTCGTAGACCCGCGCGCGCAGCGAGACGAACTCCGGCAGCGCCTTGCTCTCGACCTGGTCGCGCGGGCTCGGCAACTCGACGGTGAGGATCTCCTGCACGGTCGAGGGCGGTCGGCTCAGCACGACGACGCGGTCGGACATGTAGACGGCCTCGTCGATGTCGTGCGTGACGAGCACGATCGTGACGCCGAACTGCTCGCGCACGCGCAGCACGAGGTCCTCCAGCTCGGCGCGCGTCTGCGCGTCGACGGAGGCGAACGGCTCGTCCATCAGCAGCACTCTCGGCTGATAGGCAAGCGCCCGCGCGATCGCGACGCGCTGCTGCATGCCGCCCGAGAGCTGCCACGGGTAGTGGTCCTCGAAGCCGGCGAGGCCGACCGCGCCGAGCGCCTCCGCGGCGGCGCGCCCCTTGTCGGCGACCTCCTGCTTGCGCCGCAGCGGCAGCTCGACGTTGCGCCGCACCGACAGCCACGGGAACAGCGAGCGGCTGTAGTCCTGGAAGACGACGGCCAGCTCCGGCGGCGGCGCGGTGACCGGCACGCCGCGCAGCAGCGTCTGCCCGTCGGTCGGCGCCAGCAGCCCGGCGATGCACTTCAGCAGCGTCGTCTTGCCGGCGCCGGAGGGGCCGACGATCCCGACGAACTCGTGCTCCTCGACGGCGAAGTCGAGCCGCTCGATCGCGCGCGTCACCTTCGCGCCCGTCCCGTAGCTCTTCGACAGTCCAACCACTTCAAGCACGTCGATGGTCCCTTTCAGTTCGATCCGTCGCCGCGCACGTTCCAGCGCAGCACGCGCCGCTCGATCACGCCGAAGAGCAGGTTCAGTCCGAAGCCCAGCAGCCCCAGCAGCAGCACGCCGGCCCACATGTCGTCGACGGCGAACTGCTGCTGCGCCTGGAAGACGAAGTAGCCGATCCCGTTCGTGCTCGCGATCATCTCGCTCGTGACGAGCAGCAGGATCGCGATCGAGAGGCTCGTGCGCATGCCGGCGAAGATCCGCGGCGCGACCGCCGGCAGCACGACCATGCGCAGCCGATCGATCCCGCGGATGCCGTAGACGCGCGCGGTCGCGAGCATCGTCGAATCGAGCTCTCTGACGCCGTCGCTGGTGTTCAGCATGATCGGCCAGCAGCAGACGAAGGCGATCACGGCGACCTTCGTGCCGCCGCCGATCCCGAACAGCACGATCGCGGGCGGCAGCAGCGCCGCGGCCGGGATCGAGCGCAGGAAGCTGACGACCGGCGCGGCGATCGCGGCCAGCACCGGCGAGGAGCCGAGCCCGAAGCCGACGACGACGCCGATCACGATCGCGGCGCCGTAGCCGAGCGTCATCCGCACGAGGCTGGGGACGACGTCGCTGCCGACGTGCTCGAACAGCCACGTCGCGCGGAAGGCGTCGAGCACGTCGCCCAGCGGCGCGACCGCGTAGCTCTCGTTCGTGTCGGTGTAGAGCCACAGCAGCGCGACGATCAGCGCGGTCGCGCCGACCTCCAGCGTCAGCCAGCCGAGGCGGCCGCGGCTCAGGTGCATGCGGCTCATCTCTCCGCCCCCACCCGCTGCGACTGGTGCCAGTGCAGGAAACGCTTCTCGAGCCCGCCGAACAGCAGGTGGACGACGATCCCGAGGATCCCGGAGGCGACGATCAGCGCGTACATCTCCTCCGTCTGTCCGACTGACTGCGCCAGCGAGATCGACTTGCCGAGGCCGTCGTTGCCGGCGACCAGCTCGGCCGTGACGGCGACGATCAATGCGATCGCGGAGGCGATCCGCAGGCCGGTCGCGATGTATGGCAGCGCGCTCGGCAGCTGCACGAAGCGGATCCGGTCGGCGCGCGTGAGGCCATACGAGCGCGCCGTCTGCAGCGCGACCTCGTCGACCGCGCGGACGCCGTAGAGCGTCTGCACGAGCATCACCCAGACGCAGCCGAAGGCGACCAGCAGCACGTCGCTCTTCATGCTCGGGCCGAACAGCAGGATCGCGACCGGGATCAGCGCGACGCCGGGGACCGGGCGCAGGAACTCGACGGTCGGCCGCAGCGCGTGCCAGGCGACCTTGCTGGAGCCCATCAGCACGCCGAACCAGACGCCGAGCACGACCGCGATCGCCAGCCCGACGCCGGCGCCGGCGAGCGTGCTGGCGACGGCGTCCCAGAAGGCGCTCGTGCCGGCGAGCGAGAACAGCTCGCCGAGCACGGGAACCGCGCCCGGCAGGTTGTCGCCGTCGACCAGGCCGAGCGTCGGCGCGAGCTGCCAGAGCGTCAGCGCGCAGAGCACGCCGAACGCCCCCAGCAGCAGCGACCCGGAGCGCGTGCGCGGCAGCGCCTCGATCCGCGCCGTCATCGTCAGGAGGCGGGCAGCGGGAACGGCGTGATCATCGATCTGGCGTCGATCGGCTCGCTGATCGCGCCGACGTCGAGCATCATGTCGGCGATCTCCTGGACCTTCGCCTCGTCGGTCGTCTCCTGCCAGATCGGCAGCGTCATTCTGCTCGCGACGGCCTCGGGGATTCTCAGCCCTCTGGTGAGCGCGGCGCGGACGGCGTCGGGGTTGTCGGTCGCGTATCTGAGCGTCTCCGCCCACGCCTCCTGGAACTCGCGGACGGTGTCGGCGTCGTCCTCGACGAACTTCTCGGCGGCGACGATCGCGCCCATCAGCTGCTCGCGCGAAAGCGAGGCGAGCGGCGTGCCGCCGTCGGCCTTCGCCTGCGAGAAGAAGGGCTCGACGACGCCGGCGGCGTCGACGCGGCCGGCCTTCAGCGCGGCCGGGACGTCCGGGAAGGGGATCGCGATGAATCTGACCGAGTCGACGTCGACGCCGGCCTCCTTCAGGACCGAGCGGACCTGCGAGTCGGTGAACGACTTCAGCGTCGGGACGGCGACCGTCTTGCCCTCCAGCTCGGCCAGCGTTCTGACGCCGCCGGGCTTGGCGATGATCCCCTGGTAGTCGTCCTCGGGGGTCGAGCCGCCGTGGTCGACCGGGGCGATCCCGGTCAGCGGCAGGCCCTGCTCGCGCGCGGTCACGAGCGTGCCCCAGGTGTTGGCGCCGAGCTGCAGCTGGTTCTTGAGGATCCGCGGGAAGACGGTCGGCGCGAGGCCGCCGACCTCGATCTGGAGGTCGATCCCGTGTCTTCTGAAGATCCCCTGCTCGAGGCCGACGAAGACCGGCGCGAAGGTCGCCGCCGGGACGACGCCCATCTTGACGGCGGTGAGGTCGCCGCCGCCGTCGGTCGTCGCGGCTGCGCCGCCGCCGGAGGCGGTCGTCGAATCGTCGGAGTCCGACGATCCGCAGGCCGCCAGTGCGAGCGCCGCGAACAGAGCAGCGACGAGAGCGAGCGCACGTGCGAAGCGCGCGCTGCGAGACGACCGACCGACCATTGAGACCTCCCTGAAACGAATGCGACGGGCGCGGCCTACTGTATACAGAAGTCTCGTCGTGTTCAACACGTTGCGCGCCCCCATCGCCCGCGCAGAGACCGAAAAACAAATGTCTACAGAATTCTTGGCGCGCTGAAGCTTCCCGCGTTGCTGCCGATCGTACGTGGCAGAACACCAGCGAAAGGGAACTCGGTGAAGTTCAACGTACGGACCAAGCTGCTCGGCGCCTTCCTGGCGCTCGTGGCGCTGATGGGGGTGGTCGGCGCCGTCGCGATCTCGCGCCTCGCAGAGGTCGACGAGGTGACCAAGGAGATCGGCGGCGAGCGGCTCGAGACGCTCGTGATCGTCTACGGGCTCGACGGCATGCTGAAGGACTTCCGCGAGGACCAGCTGACGCTCGCGGCGACCCCGCCCGGGCAGGCGCGCACCGAGCTGACGAGAAGAATCGAGGAGAGCGCCGGGATGATCACCGGGATCCTCCACACCGGCGCGACCGAAGGCAGCGACGAGAGAGACAAGGCCAACGCCGCCAGACTCGGCGAGGCCTTCCAGGCCTACCTCGCGGCGACGAGACCGCTGGCCGCGCAGCTCGCCGCCGGCGACAGCGCGGCGGTCAACGCGACGCTCGCCGGGCCGCAGACGGTCGCTGCCTCCGCGGCGGTGCGCGAGGCGACGCAGCCGGTGCTCAGACACCAGCAGACGCTCGCCAACGGCGAGGTCAGACGCTCCAGCGACTCGGTCGAGCAGACGCGCGTGATCGTGCTGGCGCTGCTCGGCGCCGTCGCGCTGATCGCGATCGGCCTCGCGCTGTGGCTCTCGCGCGGGATCGCCGGCGGCGTCCGTCAGCTGCGCGACGCGGCGCGCGGGATCGCGCTCGGCGACGTCGCGCAGACGGTCGAGATCAGATCGCGCGACGAGCTCGGCGAGACGGCCGACGCCTTCCAGGAGATGGTCGCCTACCTGGAGCAGAGTGCGGCCGCCGCGCGCGCGATCGCCGCCGGCGACCTCGCCGTCGACGTGCGGCCGAAGTCCGACAGAGACGCGCTCGGCCACGCCTTCGCCGAGATGGGCGGCACGCTGCGCGAGGCGCTCGGCGACGACTCCAGCCTCGATGCGCTCGTAGAGCGGATGGCGCTGCTGAGCGACCACGACCTCGCCGGCCTGGAGCGGGCGCTGGCCGCGGTCGCCGCGGGCGACCTGACGGTCGCGGCCGCGACGACGACGCAGCCGATAGCGGCGCCGGAGGGCCGCGAGCTGGGGCGCCTCGGCGAGATCTTCAACGACATGCTCGCGCGGCTGGACGCGTCGGTCGCGGGCTACGACGAGATGCGCGCGAAGGTCGCGGCGATGCTCGGCCGGATCGCGCAGGAGACGCAGGCGGTCGCGGCCGCCTCGCAGCAGATGGCGACGACGTCGGAGGAGACCGGCCGCGCGATCGGCGAGATCGCGGCGGCCGTCGGCGAGGTCGCCGCCGGCGCCGAGCGGCAGGTGCGGACCGTCGGCGAGGCCCGTCGCCTGACCGACGACGTGGTCGCCGCGACCGGCAGCTCGACCGACAGCGCCGAGGAGGCCGCGCGCGTCGCCGAGCAGGCGCGCGCCGTCGCCGAGCAGGGCGCGGAGACGGTCGCGGAGGCGACGACGGCGATGGACTCCGTCCGCTCCTCCTCGGCCGACGTGACCGAGACGATCCGCACGCTCGGTGAGAAGTCGGGCGAGATCGGCGGCATCGTCGACACCATCACTGGGATCGCCGAGCAGACGAACCTGCTCGCGTTGAACGCCGCGATCGAGGCGGCGCGCGCCGGCGAGCAGGGGCGCGGCTTCGCGGTCGTCGCCGAGGAGGTCCGCAAGCTCGCGGAGGAGTCGCAGCAGGCGGCCCGCTCGATCTCGACGCTGATCGACGAGATCCAGCGCGAGACCGGTCGGGCGGTGGCGGTCGTCGAGACCGGCGCGCGGCAGACCGAGGCCGGCGCGACGACCGTCGAGCAGGCGCGCGCGTCGTTCCTGGAGATCGCCGCGGCGGTCGAGGGGATGACCGAGCGCGTCGGCGAGATCGCCGGCGCCGTCGGGGACATCTCGACGCGCGCGACGCGGATGCAGTCGAGCATGGCCGACGTGATCACGGTCGCCGAGCAGTCATCGGCATCGACCGAGCAGGTCTCCGCCTCGACGCAGCAGACGAGCGCCTCGACGCAGGAGATCGCCGCGTCCGCCCAGGAGCTGGCGAAGACCGCCGACGAGCTGCAGCGGCTCGTCGGGCAGTTCCGGTTGTAGTCGGCTGGCGGTCGGCAGCTCAGCGGACGATCGTGAACGTGATCGCCGCTGACGCCGACCGCCTGCCGTCGGCGAGCGCGGTGACGAGCAGCCGGTAGCGCCCCGGCGCGAGCGTGCGGCGGCCGAGACGGCCGCGGAAGGCGTACGCGTTGGCGCCGGCTCTGCCCGCGACGGTCAGCGTGCCCCTGCCGGCGCGGCGACCGGAGACGATCTGCGTGAACTCCAACCGCACGCTCGCCGCCCGGTCGAGCCGGTAGCGGAAGGTCGTGCCGACGGGCAGGCGCGGCCTGCGACGGACGGCGCGGGTGCGCCAGCGCGCGTTGGTCTGCTGCAACCTGGAGAGGGCGGGCGCGGTCGCGACGGGACCTGGACCCGGTCGAGGACCGGGGCCGGGATCGGGCGGGACGATCCCGCCCGGCGGGAGCGGGTCGGGACCTCTCGGCGGCGGTGGCGGTGGCGGCGGCGCGACCTCGCTGCTCTCCGTGTAGGAGATCGGCGCCGAGCAGTCGGAGGCGCGCGGCACCAGGTCGGTCGCGCGCACGGAGAACTGGCTGACGGTGCCCTTCCCGACCGTGACGGCGATCCCCGGCCCCGCGAGCTGGGCGGCGGTGCCGCCGGCGACCGGCGCGCCGGCGCAGGTCGCGTTGGCGTAGACGTCGACGCTCGTCCCGCGCTGGGCCGAGCCGATCAACCGCGGCGCGGTGTTCGCGGCGGGCGACGGCGGGCTGGTGACGCCGAGCGTCGGTGCCGGCGGCGGGACGGCGTCGAAGAGGTCGACCGCCGCGGCGGCGTCGAGGCGGCCGCCGGAGGTCGTTCTGCCCGCCAGCGTGGGAAGGCGATCGACGCTGCCGAGCAGCCCTCGCCGCACGTCGGTCACGCTGGCGGTCGGCCGCAGCGAGAACAGCAGCGCGGCGGCGCCGGTCACGTGCGGGGTCGCCATCGAGGTGCCGTCGAGGAAGGCGTAGCCGGCTGCCTCGCCGACCGGCGCCGTGCAGGTCAGTCCGACGTCGTCGATCCAGACGCCGTCACCGGGGCCGGGCGCGGGGCCGGCCGTGTAGCGGAAGTACAGCTCGACCTCGCCGCCTCCGCTCAGCGCGTCGGCGAGCGAGAGCGAGAAGCGCCCGGAGGATCTCCCCGAGGTGCCCAGCACCGGCTCCCCGTCGAGGCGGACCTCGTACCAGAAGCCGCCCCCGCCGAGCGCGAGCGAGCGGGTCTGCTCCAGCGCGCACTCGCCGTACCCGGCAGGCATCGTGAACGGCGCGGAGGTCGAGGCCCGGATCGCGCCGCGCGCCGGGACGGCGCCGGGCGAGTCGCTGATCCCGAAGGAGGTCAGCGGCGGCTCGTCGGTGCGGGCGAAGCCGCCGTCAGCCCCGCTGTCGCTCCATTCGAGCGCGAAGTCGTCGACCTCGAAGTCCTCGTCGATCAGCTGGCGGACGGGGAAGGTGCTGAGGATCTCCGTCCCCGGCGCGCCGAGGTCGACCGATGTCGTCCCCCAGTTCGAGAAGCCGGCCAGCCGGTCGGCCTGGTCGGTCGCGGCGACGCAGATCACGTTGTCGACGGCGCTTCTGCCGCCGGCGAGCGGGGCGACGTTGCAGGGGTAGTGCGGCACCGCCTCGTTGTCTCTGCCGTCGTTGCCGGCCGAGATCACGAACAGCGTCTGCGGATTGGCCGCGATCGCGTTGGCGATCGCGGCGTTCTCGACCGGGCCGCCGAGTGAGATGTTCGCCACGCGCGCGCCCGCGGCGCCGGCGTAGTTGATCGCCTCGACCTCGGCCGAGTGCGGACAGACGTCGTCGGAGCAGACCCGCAGCGGCATGATGCTGACGTCCTGGGCGACCCCGGTGATGCCGACGCCGTCGTTCCCCCGCGCGCCGATCGTCCCCGCGGTGTGGACGCCGTGGCCGCCGTAGAGCAGATCGTCATCGGTCGGGTCACCGTCGGTGACGGGCGCGCCGGGATCGACCCCGACGAAGTCGGCGCCGTGGACGTCGTCGACGATCCCGTTGCCGTCGTCGTCGGCGCCGTCGAGCGTCTCGCCGGGGTTGGTCCAGGCGACGCCGGCCAGGTCCGGGTGCTCGAAGCGGTAGCCGGAGTCGATCACCGCGACGACCGTGCTCGGGGTGCCGACGACCCGGTCCCAGGCGCTGCTCGCGTCGATGTCGGCACCCGCCACGGCGCCGGAGAAGCCGCCGACGCCGAGGCCGCTGTTGCGCAGCCCCCAGAGGCGGCCGAGCAGCGGGTCGTTCGGGAGCGCGTCGGGCCTGTCGTAGCCGTCGCGCTCGGCGACGACGACAGCCGGGTCCGCCTCCAACTCGCGGACCGCCTGCCGCGGCGTCTGTCCCCGCTCGGTCTCGACGAGCTGGAAGCGGCGGCTGCCGAGATCGCCGACGAGGTCGACGCCGGCATCCGCACGGGCCGCGCGACGCTCCGCCGCGCTCGCCCCCGCGGCCCACTGGACGATCACGCGATCCAGCGAGAAGACGGCGGCCGGGGTCGGCGGGGCGCTGCCGCCGACCCGCTGCTCCCGCGCTTCAGCGGTGACGGGTGAGGCGGCCGCGAGCGCGGCAAGCGTCGCAGCGGTCAGTGCCGCGGCACGACATCCGCTCCAGTGCGCCATATTCCGTCACGATCACAGACCGGACTGGCGACCGCAAGGCGGAGCCGTTGCCGCTCAGCCGAGCGTCTGCTCGGCATAGGCCCGCAGCATCGAGCGGCCCTCGCGCAGCAGCGTGGGGTCGCCGTCGGGGTCGATGCGGAAGGCCTCGCGCAGGATCCCGTCGCCGACGAGCACGATCATCCGCGCGGCGGTGTCGAGCTGCTGCCGTGACGCGCCGGGCCAGTGGGCCTTCAGCACGCGCCGCAGCGACGCGCCGACCTCGTCGCGCACCGGCCGCGTCGCCTCGCGCAGGCGCTCGGTGCGCAGCTCGCTGTACCAGAGCGCGCGGAAGGCCGGCTGGCCGCGGAAGCCGGCGGCGAGCGTGTCGATGACCGCCGCCAGCGGGTCGTCGGAGGGAGCCTGCTCCTCCGCCTCGGCGGAGGCGGCGACGAGGTCGCCGAAGCGCTGCCAGTGACGCAGCGCGATCGCCTCGACGATCGCCTCCTTGTCGGCGAAGTACGAGTAGACGGAGCCGACGGCGACGCCGGCCTGCTCGGCGATCCGCGTCGTCGTCAGCGTCGCGGCGGCCGCGCCCGTGGCGGTGGCCGCGCCGTCGCCGGCGCCGGCCAGCAGCGCGTCGGCGGCGTCGAGGATCCGCTCGTGCTTCTGGCGCGAGCGCTGCTGACGGGGCACGCGGCGGGGAGTTTCGGCCTCAGACTTGAACATGAAGTCGCGTTCATGTTACGTTCGGCGCAGCTGTGATGCAACTTGCCGCCGAGATCACCGTCGCCCGCGCTGAGGTCGCCGACGCCGCCCGTCGCCTCGCCGCCGCCGGCCTCGTCGCCGGCACCGCCGGCAACGTCAGCGCGCGCCGCGGCGACGCCGTCGCGATCACGCCGACCGGCGCGCGGCTGGAGGACGTCACGCCGGCCGACGTGACCGTCGTCTCCGCGCACGACGGCAGGCCGCTCGCCGGCGTGCTCGCCCCCACCTCCGAGCTCGACCTCCACCTCGGCGTCTACGCCGCGCACGGCGCCGGCGCCGTCGTCCACACGCACGCGCCGGTCGCGACCGCGCTCGCCTGCGTGCTCGACGAGCTGCCGTGCATCCACTACGAGATGCTGCTGCTTGGCGGCCCGGTCCGCGTCGCGCCGTACGCGACCTTCGGCACGCCGCAGCTGGCCGCCTCCGCGGTCGCGGCGCTGGAGGGGCGGACCGCGGCGCTGCTGGCCAACCACGGCACGATCGCGTTCGGCGCCGACGTCGAGGGCGCCGTGCGCGCGACCGAGCTGCTCGAATGGGCGGCGACGGTCTACTGGCGGGCGGCGCAGCTCGGCACGCCGCGCGTGCTCGACGAGGCGGCGCGCCGCGCGGTCGTCGAAGCCGCGATCGCCCGCGGCTACGGCGCCCCGCGCAAGATCACCGAAGAGGAGCGCAGCAGATGAGCGAGCAGATCGTCGTCGCGATGGGCGTCCACGTGCTGGACGTCCTCGTCCGCCCCGTCACGGAGATCCCCGCGGGGCAGGGCGGGGCGCTCGTCGAGCAGATCAAGATGACCGCGGCCGGGTCGGCGGGCGGCACGGCGCTCGTCCTCAGCCGGCTCGGCGCGACGGTCCGCAGCGCCGGCGCGATTGGCACCGACGCCCTCGGCGACGCGCTGCTGGCGCTGCTCGCGCGCGACGGCGTCGACACGACGCACCTGCTGCGCCGCGACGAGGCGCAGACCTCCGCGAGCGTGCTGCCGATCCGCCCCGACGGCTCGCGGCCGGCCTTCCACGTCGTCGGCGCGAACGCGACCTACACGCCGGAGGACGTGACGGACGCGCTGCTCGACGGCGTCACCCACGTCCACCTCGGCGGGCCCGAGTTCCTCGGCGGCGAGAAGGCGGCGGAGATCCTCGCGCGCGCGAAGGAGCGCGGCATCACGACCTCGGCCGACGTGCTCGCGCCCGGCGACGTGGGCGTGCTGGAGTGGATCGCCGGCGCGCTGCCGCAGCTCGACTACTTCCTCCCCAACGACGAGCAGGTGCTGGGCTTCACCGGCGCCGACGACCTCGAGGCGGGATGCCGCGCGCTGGTCGAGCGCGGCGTCGGCTGCGTCGCGGCGACGCGCGGCGGCGACGGCGCGCTGCTCGTCAACGCCGACGGGACGCTCGCCGTGCCAGCGACCACCGTCGAGGTCGTCGACACGACCGGCTGCGGCGACGCCTTCTCGGCCGGCTTCCTGCGCGGGCTGGGGTTGGGACGCAGCCGCGAGGAGGCGGCGCGGCTGGGCTGCGCGGTCGCCGGGATCGTCGCCGGCGGGCTCGGCTCCGACCACGGCGTCTACGACCTCGAGACAGCCGACGCGGTCCCGGCCAACTGGCCGCCGCCTGGGCGCTAGGGTCGTGACCGATGCCGTCGTCGTGCCGTCCCGCCCTCTGGCTGCTCGCGGCGCTCTGCGCCCTCGCGCTCGTGCCGACCGCCGCGCAGGCCGGCTTCGTCGCCTTCGGCAGAGATCCGGGCGGCGACTCGGGCGCTCCTGAGGCGGGCCGTGACCTGCTCGCGGCGGGCGTCGGCTACGACCGCGGAGCGGGCGAGCTGGTGACCGCGATCGAGCTGCGCGGCGCGCCGCGCGACGGCGGCGCCTTCGTCACCGTGCTGGTCGCCAGACGCACCGCGACCGGCTGCGACGGCGCCCCGGCGGCCGGCTTCAGCTCGCTCACCGACGAGACCAGCGCCCGCTGGCTGCGCTTCGCCAGCCCGACCGAGGTGACCGCGAGCGGTGACGCGAGCAAGCGCGGCGGCACGGCGACCGTGCGCGTGAGACTCGGCGAGCGGGCTGCCCGCACCACCGACCTGCGCGTTGACGTCAGCGCCGGCAGGCTGAAGGCGACCGAGACGCGCCGGATCTCCGTCCGCACGCCGACGCCCGCTCCCCCGCCGAGCAGAGGCGGCGGCGGGGACGGCGGCGACAGCGGGCCGAGCAGAGTCTGCACCCGCTGGTTCCCCGACATATCGGGCGAGACCGGCGGCTCGCTGGGCCTTGTGCCCTGCTGAGGGCCTTCACGCCACCGTGATCGCCTGCACGTTGACGAACTCGCGGATGCCGAAGGCGCCCAGCTCGCGGCCCCAGCCGGAGCGCTTGACGCCGCCGAACGGCATCCGCGGATCGGAGGCGGTCATCGCGTTGACGAAGACGGCGCCGGCCTCGATCGAGGCGGCGAGCGCCTTCGCGCGCTCACGGTCCTGGGTCCACAGCGACGAGCTGAGACCGTACGGCGAGGCGTTCGCGAGCGCGATCGCGGCCGCCTCGTCGGGCACACGCAGGACCGCGGCCGCCGGGCCGAAGGTCTCCTCCCGCGCGAGCGGGCTGTCGGGCGCGACGGCGCCGACGACCGTCGGCGGGTAGAAGGCGCCGGGGCCGTCGGGCACGCTCCCGCCGGTCAGCACGCGGCCGCCGGCGGCGACGCCGCGGGCGACCTGGTCGGCCAGCTCGTCGCGCAGGTCGACGCGCGCCATCGGACCGAGGTCGACCTCCTCCCGCGGAGCGCCCATCACGAGCGCGCCGGCGGCCGCCGCGAACGCCTCCTCGAACGCCTCCGCGATCGACGCCACGACGATGAAGCGCTTCGCCGCGACGCAGCTCTGGCCGGTGTTGGAGAAGCGCGCCTTGACCGCCTCCCGCGCCGCCGCCTCGACGTCGGCGTCGCCGAGCACGATGAACGGGTCGCTGCCGCCCAGCTCCAGCACCGACGGCTTCAGCGCCGTCGCGCACGCCTGCGCGACCGAGACGCCGGCCGCCTCGGAACCGGTCAGCGTCACCGCGGCGATGCGGTCATCGGCGATCACCGCGGCGACCGCGCGGCCGGGCACGACGATCGTCTCCAGCAGCGAGCGCTCGACGCGGCCGACCACCTCGCCCAGCAGCAGCGCGCTGCCGGTCACGTTGGAGGCGTGCTTGAGCACGACCGTGTTGCCGGCCATCAGCGCCGGCGCGGCCGCCCGCATCACCTGCCAGACCGGGTAGTTCCACGGCATCACCGCGAGCACGACGCCGAGCGGCGGGAACTGCACGTAGGTCTCGCGCGCGCCGCCGGTGTCGACCGTCTCGGGCGCGAGCTGGGACGCGCCCTCGGCGGCGTAGTACTCGCAGACCCAGGCGCTCTTCTCGACCTCGGCGCGCGCCTCGCGCAGCGTCTTGCCCATCTCCGCGGTGATCAGCTCGGCCATCCGCTCCTGCTCGGCGCGCAGCTCGGCGGCGATCGCCACGAGCACCTCGGCGCGGCGCTCGAAGGAGGCGGTGCGCCAGGCGCGCTGGGCGTCGTGGGCGCGCGTCAGCGCCGCGTCGAGCGCGGCGTCGTCGTGCAGCGGATGGCGCGCCAGCTCGGCGCCGGTCGCGGGGTCGACGCTGGTGACGTGAGGAGCGGTGGTGGACATAGATATACAGTATACAATTACCCTATCGCGCCACACGATCGGCCACCACCAGCCGCGACAGCAGCAGCGCCGCAGCCGACACGGCTCCCAGCAGCAGGAACGCCGTCGTGAAGGCGGAGCTTTCGCCGCCGGCCACCAGCGCCCCCGCGAGCTGGCTGCCGAGTGCCCCGCCGACCGTCCGCAGCATCGTGTTCATGCCCGAGGACTCACCGACCTGCTCGGCCGGCGCGGCCGCGACGATCAGGTTCGACATCGCCGTGTAGGCGAGGTTGAGGCCGATCCCGTGCGCCAGCAGCGTGCCGACGTAGACCGGCCACGCGACCTCGTGCGCGAACGCCAGCACCACGTAGCCGCAGAGCATCGTCGCGATCCCCAGCCGCAGCGGCAGCTTCGAGCCGATTCGCCCGCCGAGCGCGCCGGCGGCCGCGCCGGCCAGCAGGCCCGCCAGCAGCGCCGGCAGCAGGAACAGGCCGGTCTCGGTCACCCCCGCGCCGAAGCCGAAGCCGTCGGCCGCCGGGTCGCCCTGGACGAACTGCGGCACCAGGTAGCCGGTCGCGTACATGCTGAAGCCGACCAGCACCGCGACCGCGTTGACCGGCCAGATCGAGCGCCGCGCCATCAGCCGCAGGTCGATCAGCGGTGCCGCGCGCGACAGCTCCCAGCGTCCCCACGCGACCACGCCCGCGCAGCCGCCGAGCACCAGCGCCAGCACCGGCGCGGACAGGGCGCCCCACGTGCGCGCCTGCGCGACGCCGATCAGCAGCGGCAGCAGCGCCGCCGCCAGCCCGACCGCGCCGACCCAGTCGAGCGGCACCGGCTCGCGCCGCGGCGAGGACGGCACGAACGCGCGCACGCCGGCGATCGCCGCCAGCGGGATCGCGATCCCGCACCAGAAGATCGCGTGCCACGAGAACAGCTCGACCAGCGGCCCGCACAGCACCAGCCCGACGCTGCCGCCGACCCCGAACGAGCCGGCGATCAGGCCGATCGCCAACGGCACCCGCTCGCGCGGCAGCGCATCGCGCGCCAGCCCATACGCGAGTGGGAAGACGGCGCCGCCGAGCCCCTGCAGCACGCGCGCGACGATCAGCACCGGCAGCGAGCCGGCGAGCGCGCCGACGAGGCTGCCGAGCGCGACGACGGCGAGCACGAGCACCAGCACGCGCTCCTTGCCGTGGACGTCGCCGAGCCGTCCCAGCACCGGCGTCGCGATCGTCGTGCTGAGCAGGAAGGCCGACACCAGCCACGCCGTCGCGCCCGCGTCGACGCCGAGGTCGCGCTGGATCTCCGGCAGCGCCGGCACCACCATCATCTGCATCGTCGCGTACGCCAGTGCCGCCAGCACCAGGCTCGCGACGACCCGCCAGCCGGACGGAACCCGAGGCCGCAGGCCGAGCGGTTCCGCGCTCACACCAGCGGCAGCAGCAGCGCCGACGGACGCCCGGCGTCGTGGAAGACCGTCTGCGTCTGCACCGCGTCCTCCAGCTCCACGTCGAACGCGATCCCGCGACCGACGTTGCGGTCGTACTGCGGGAAGCTGGCGCCGGCGATGTCGAGGCCGATCCGGTGCCCGGCGGCGAAGCGGACCGCGCTCGGCCGCAGGACGATCTCGTACTCGACCACCGTGCCGGGCTCGACGAGCGCAGAGGCCGCGTGGCCGTCGCGATAGCGCGCCCGCAGCATCCCCTCGGTGACGCGCTCGGCGCGGCCGTCGGGGGCGATGTCGAGCAGCGTCACGACCCAGTCGGCGTCGCGCGCGCTGGTCGCCGCGAACAGCCGGACCGAGATCTCGCCGATCGCCTCCAGATCTGTGTCCAAAGGCGCCGTCTCGTAGTGCAGCACGTCGTCGCGGGCGGAGATCGCGCGCACGTCGAGCGGACCCTCGGAGCGCGTCTGACGCGGGTCGGGCGTCGTCGGCGCCGGCACGAGCGGGTCATGGACAAAGCGATCCGCCCCCTCCCCCTCGCCCGGCTCGTCAAAGCTCAGGCGCCCGCCGGCGCGCAGATGCAGCGCGGTCGTGCGGGTGCCCGGCAGCGGCCAGTCGGCCGCCTCGCGCCAGCGCTCGGCGCCCTGGACCCACACCCTCACGGGCGGCGCGTCGTCGAACGCGTCGCCGTCGCCTCTCAGCCACCGCTCGTACCAGCGCAGCACCAGCGCACGCACGTCGACGTGGGTCTCAGGACCGAAGAAGCGCTCGCTCGCCTCGGCCCGCACTGGGATCCCGTGCGTCCACGGCCCGATCACGAGCCGCTGCCCCTCGCGCGCCCGCGCGCTCGCGGCCCGCTCGCGCAACGCGCGGTAGTTGCGCGTCGAGCCGAGCCGGAACTTGTCGAACAGGCCGACGAGGTGGAGCGCCGGCACGTCGATCCGCTCGAACTGGCGGTCGAGGTCGAGCGGCGCCCAGAAGTCGTCGTGGTCGGGATGGTCGAGCCACGCGTGGAAGAAATCGGCGTACGGCCGCGCGAGGTGAGCGTGGTCGCGCAGGGACGGCGCGCCGAGCCACTCTCCCGGCGCCCACTGCGCCTGCTGCACGGCGCGAAGCCGTTCGAGGTAGCCGGGCGCCGACGCGTCGAGCCGCCGAGCCGGATCCATCCCCTCCAGCATCAGCGCCCACTGGGCGGTGTAGAGCATGAAGGCGCCGCCGGGGTCGTAGACGCAGCCGCGACCGAAGCTCGTCCACGTCTGCATCGGCGCGATCGCGACCAGCGACGGCGGTCTCGCGGCGGCCGCCAGCAGCTGCATGAAGCCGGGCGCGGAGGAGCCGAACATGCCGACGCGGCCGTTGCTCCACGGCTGCGATCCGCACCACTCGACGACGTCGTAGCCGTCGTCGGCGTCGTGGAAGAAAGGGCGGAACTCGCCGTCGGAGGCGAAGCCGCCGCGCATGTCGTTGATCACGACGATCCAGCCCTCGGCGGCGGTCCGCTCCGGCTCGATCCAGCGGCCCCACGTCTCCTTCCCGTAGGGCGTGCGGCCGAGCAGAACGGGGTACCGCCCCGCGTCAGCGGGGCGGTAGACGTTCGAGCGCAGCACCGTCCCGTCGCGCGCGACGCACGCGACGTCGCGCTCGACGGTGACGGCGACGGTGCCGTGCGACATGCTGCTCAGGAGCCCGCGGCCGCCTTGGCGCGCGCGAGCGGCTCCGGGTCGATCAACTCGCCGAGGTCGACCGACTCCTCGATCACTCTCGCCTCCAGCAGCCGTCTCTGCGACTCGTCGAGGTACGTCATGTCGAGCTCGAGCGGCTCGGACGTGCCGCCATCCGCTCTTCTGGTCACGAGGTCGATCGTCTGCTCGATGTTGATCGCCGTCGCCTCGGGCGAGGCGAGGCCGGCCTCCTGCGCGCCCTCGACGTCTCTCTGGACCCCTCTCGGGTCCTCGATCGCCGTCTCCCAGCCTCTCAGCGCGCCGGCCAGGAAGCAGGCGACCGCGTCTCTGTGCTCCGCGTAGAAGGCGTTGTTGACGGCGACGCCGTTGGCAGCCACGCCGACGCCCAGCTCGTTCGGGTCGAGCACGTCGATGTCGCCGGGGATTCTGTAGCCGGCCTCCTGCAGCTGCGAGATGTGGAAGAACGTCTGCAGCGGCAGCACGTCGATGCGTCTGTTGAGCAGCGTCTCGATGCTCGGGTCGATCGACTCGATTCTGACGTCGTCGATCGAGAGCCCGGCGTCCGTCAGCATGCCGCGCAGCTCCGGCTCCAGCTCACCGACCTGCTGCGTGCCGACGACCGCGCCTCTCAGCGCCTCCGGACCGGCCAGCGGGAAGTCTCTGTTGATCGAGACGTAGCGCAGCGGGTCGGACTGGTAGGTCTGGCCGACCCAGGTGATCTCGGCGCCGTTGGCGGCCGCGTTGATCGCCTCGGTGAAGTCCATCATCGCCATGTCGACGTTGCCCTGCGCGAGCTGCAGCGACGGGTTGACGGTCGGGCCGCCCGGGATCGTCTTGACGTTGACGCCCGCGTCTCTGTAGAAGCCGCGGCTGTCGGCGACGAGGAAGCCGGTGTGCTGCGCGTTCGGGAAGAACGACAGCTGGAAGCGGATGTCGTCGCCTCTGCAGACCGGCGCGGACGCCGTCTCCGCGGTGGTCGACGCGGTGGTCGAGGAGCCCGTCGAGGCGCTCTCGTCGCCGCTGTCGTCGTCGCTGCTTCCGCAGCCGGCGACGGCAAGGGCGGCGATCGCGAACGGGGCGACCAGCCAACGCATGCTTCGCACGCCTATACCTCCTGGTTTCGGTGTCGGGCGCTCACGACTGTTCCTGCCGCAGCGCCCAGGGGAAGCCGAACCGCTCCACGAGGAGCAGCAGCACGTACATGACGATGCCGGTGAGACCGAGCAGCACCACGGCGGCCCACGCGCGTGCCGTCCCGAAGGAGACGAGCGAATCGTGGATCTCGTAACCGAGGCCGTTGTGGGCGCGGAGGATCTCGCAGATGACGGCGGCTACGAGCATCAGCACCGTCGTGTACTTCAACGCCGTGAAGATCTGCGGGATTGCATGCGGCAGCCGCAGCTCACGGAGGACCTGCCATTGCGACGCTCGATAGGAGTGCATCAGCTCGAGCGCCGTCGGATCGACGCCCGTCATGCCCCGGTAGGCATAGACGAGCATCGACGGGAAGACGATGATGATCACCGTCACCGATTTGAACCACAGCTCGCTCTCGATCCAGAGCGCGACGATCGGCGCCACAGCCATGATCGGCAGTGCCGCGACGGCGGCGCCGAGCGCGCTGCCGCGCCGGCCGAGGCCGGGCGGCAGCGCCATCAGGCACAGCGCGAGGCCGAAGCCGAGCAGGTTGCCGCCGACGAAGCCGATCATCGCCGGCGCGAAGGTCTCGCCGAACGCCTCCCGCAGTCGTCTGGAGTCGTCGCCGAACGCCTCGACGATTCTGTCGGGCAGCGGGACCGCGAAGGTCTCCAGGCCGAAGAGGTTGTGGAAGAACTCGCTCTGCCAGAGCCAGATCACGAGCACGAAGAGGACCAGCGGCGCCAGCACCGCGCGCACGTGGTTGGCTCTGAGCCTGAACAGCCTGCCGCCGGGCCGGGTCGCCGGCGTGGCGATCGCGGCGGCCGGGTCGGCGGGCGGCGGGACGACGGCGGACATCAGTGGCTCCCCTGTCGCATCGCGGGCTGCCACGGCGCGAGGATCTTCTCCGCGAACACGACCGCCTGCGCGAGCAGGAAGCCGAGCGCCAGCAGCACGAACATCGCGACCCAGACGAGCGTCGCCTGCGCCGGCCCGAAGGTCTGCGCCGCGAGCATCAGGTAGCCGAGGCCCTGCGAGCCGCCCATCAGGTCGACGAGCACCGAGCCGACGAGCGACAGCGGCGCCGCGACGCGCAGGCCGCTGAACAGCATCGGCATCGCGGCGGGAAGGTCGAGGTAGCGCAGCGTCCGCAGGCGGCCGGCGTTGTAGGACTTCATCAGCTCGCGCGCCGGCGGCGGCGCCGCCTTGAGGCCGCGCACGACGGCGACGGTGACCGAGAACAGCGTGATGAAGGCCGAGATGAAGAGGCGCGTGGCGGTGTCGTTCTTGAAGACGGTCTGGGAGATCGGCACGAGCGCGATCATCGGGACCATCTGCGCGGCGAGCAGGTACGGCATCAGCGCCGACTCGATCCACGCCGCCTGCACCATCAGGACGCTCAGCACGACGCCGACGGCGGTGCCGAGCGCGAAGCCGAGCAGCGCGGTCGAGAGGCTCGTCCAGGCGGCCGACATGACGCTGGAGAAGTCGTCGAAGAAGCGCTCGACGATCACGTGCGGGTAGGGCAGCTTCGCGTTCGCCAGCGGGTCGTCGCCGGCGGCGACGATGCCGGCAGCGAGATACCAGACCGCGAACACGCCGATCACGATCGCGGCGGTGATCATCGCCTCGCGCGTGCGGTTGTAGCCCGAGTCGATCACGCGTGCTCCTGCGAGAAGATCAGGTCGCGGATCTCGGTCTCGATCTCGATGAAGCGCTCGTCCTTGCGCACCTCGTCGGTGCGCGGGCGCTCGAGGTCGACGTCGATCACTCTCATGACGCGGCCGGGGCGGGCGCTCATCACGACGATCCGGTCCGACAGCAGCACGGCCTCGGAGATCGAGTGCGTGATGAAGACGATCGTCGTGCCCGGACGGCTGGACCAGATCCGCAGCAGCTCCGTCTGCATTCTCTCGCGCGTCATCATGTCGAGCGCGCCGAACGGCTCGTCCATCATCAGGAAGCGCGGGCCGAAGGCGAGCGCGCGGGCGATCGCGACGCGCTGCTGCATGCCGCCGGAGAGCTGCCACGGGCGGTGTCTGCGGAAGTCGCCGAGGCCGACCAGTTCGATCATCTCCCCGACGCGGCGCTTGCGCTCCTCCTTCGAGGTGCCGATCAGCTGCAGCGGCAGCGCGACGTTCTGCTCGACGGTGCGCCAGTCGAACAGGATCGGCTGCTGGAAGACGATGCCGAACTCGCGCGCCTTGCGCATCTCGTCCGGCGTGTGGTCGTTGACGGCGATCTCGCCGCTGGTGATCGGCTGCAGGCCGGCGATCAGGCGCAGCAGCGTCGACTTGCCGCAGCCCGAGGGGCCGAGGATCGAGACGAAGCTGCCCTGCGGGACGTCGAACGAGACGTCTTCGAGCGCTCTCACGGCGCTGGCGCCGCTGCCGAAGACCTTGCCGACGTTCGTCGCGACCACCGTCGCCGGCCTCGTCGCGACGGCGCTGTGGTCGTGCTGCACTGTGGCGGCCTCCCTCATCTCTCGCTCCTCAACACCCTTCGCTTCCGTCGGCCCATCGTGCCGACTGTATACAGATTACGATATGCAGGCTACTGCACCGTGTCAACCGGAACCGCTCCTTGCGGCGAAGATCCGGCGCCCGCGACTGTCCAAACGGAGCAGCGCGGGGCGTCAGTCGCCGGGCGGTCCGCTCCAGCGGTCGATCAGGTCGAGATGGATCCCGAACTGGTCGAGCGTCTTGACGACCGTGTGGTCGATCAGGTCCGCGATCGTCCGCGGACGGTGGTAGAAGGCGGTGACCGGCGGCAGCACCACCGCGCCCGCCTGCGTCGCCTGCTCCATCAGCCGCAGATGGCCGAGGTGCAGCGGCGTCTCGCGCACGAGCAGGACGAGCGGCCGCCGTTCCTTCAGGCAGACGTCGGCCGCGCGCACGATCAGGTTGTCGTTGAAGCTGCTGGCGACCGCGCTCAACGTCTTGATCGAGCACGGCGCGACGATCATCCCGTCCGTCACGAACGTGCCGCTGGCGATCGAGGCGGCGAGGTTGCGCTCGTCGTGGACGACGTGCGCCAGTCTCAGCAGCTCGTCGGGATCGCGCTCCATCTCGAACTCGATCGTCGCGCGCGCGCCCTTGGAGAGGATCAGGTGGATCTCGACGTCGGTGTGCTCGGCGAGCACCTCGACCATCCGCACGCCGTAGTGGGGGCCGCTGGCGCCGCTGATGCCGACGACGATCCGTCTCATGAGGCGGCCAGTTCCTCGCGCGTCGCGCGCCAGCGGTCGATCGTCGCGTCGCGGTCGGTGAGCGTGAAGCGGATGCCGCCATCCAGGCGCGCGTACGGCGCCTCGTCGGCGGACGCGGCGACGACACGCGCGTCGAAGCGGGCGAGTCTCCCGACGTCACCAGCCGCTTCCACGGCGAGGAAGAGCGCGTAGGCGACGCCGTCGACGACGGCAGTCAGCGTCGCGCGGCCGCGCTCGCGCAGGTTGGCCGTCGAGGTCGCTCCGGGCCAGACCGCGAGCGTCAGGAGGTCGTCGGCGCCCGGGGCGCACACGACCTCGCCGACCGACAGCATCGCCTGATGCGGCCAGCCGTCCGCGCGTGTCGTCAGCAGCAGCAGTGTGAAGCCGTCCACAGCAGCGTCGCCGGGATCGGCCGCCAGCAGTGTTCGCAGCGCCTCCGGAACGAGCGGGTCGAGCGGGCGGCTCATCGCGCGCGCCAGCCGAGGTCGTCCATCCACGCGCGCGTGACGCCGGTGACGACGTGCGGGCGGCGCGCGAGCTGCGCCGGCGTCGTGCAGCCGGTCAGCTGCAGCACGGTCGCGAGCGTCGTCGCGAAGCGCAGCACCCACGCGTCGATCGCCTCCTCGCCCTCGCGCGCGGCCAGCAGCAGCGGCCGCGCGACGCCGACGGCGGTCGCGCCGAGCGCCAGCGCCTTCGCGGCGTCGAGGCCGCTGCGGACGCCGCCGGTCGCGATCAGCGGCAGGCCGGCGCTGCGCGCGCCGGCGACCGAGACGGCCGTCGGGATCCCCCACTCGGCGACGTCGTCGCCGAGCGCGCTGCCGCGCAGGTCGTGCTGGCGGCGCGCCCGCACGCGCTCGACGAGCGCGAAGCTGGTGCCGCCGAGGCCGCCGACGTCGAGCGCGGCGACGCCGAGGTCGCGCAGCCGCTCGGCCGTCCCGCGGGCGATCCCGGCGCCGGTCTCCTTCACCACGATCGGCACGCCGAGCGTGGCGCTCAGCTCGCCGATCGCCTCCGCGACGCCGCGCGCGCGGCGGTCGCCCTCGGGCTGGACCGCCTCCTCCAGCACGTTGAGGTGGATCGCGAGCGCGTCGGCGCCGATCATCTCCACCACGCGCCGCAACTGCGCGAACGTCAGTGCCGGGCGGTCGTCCTGGTCGATCAGCTGGACGGCGCCGATGTTGCCGATCACGAGCGCGTCGGGCGCCTGCTCGCGCACGACCGCGTAGGTCGGTTCGAGCGTCGGGTCGACCAGCGCGGCGCGCTGGCTGCCGAGCCCGATCGCGAGGCCGTGGCGCTGGGCGGCGCGCGCGAGCGCGCCGTTGACGACGGTCGCACCGTCGTGGCCGCCGGTCATGCCGGCGATCAGCAGCGGCAGGTCAAGCGTGTGGCCGAGCAGCGGCGTGCGCAGGTCGACGGCGTCGAGGTCGACCTCCGGCAGCGCCTCGTGGACGAGGTGGACGTCGTGCCAGCCGGGCCCGGTGACCGTCTCGACGCCGTCGTCGAGCGCGACCTCGAGATGCTCCGCCTTGCGCTGGCGCATCGTCTCGGCGGTCGAACGGCGCAGCGTCGCGGCCATCGCGCGATCAGTCCTCGACGGTGATCGCGAGCACCGGGCAGAGGCGGGCGGCGGCGAGCACCTTCGCGCGGCGCTCCTCCGGCGGGTTCTCGTCGAGCACGATCGCGAGGCCGGAGGCGTCGTCGATGTCGAAGACGTCGGGCGCCTCGATCACGCAGTTGCCGTAGGCGTTGCATCTGCCGAGGTCGAGGATGACTCTCACAGGAACACTCCCAGGTTCTTCGTGCCGAGCGTCGCCTGGTCGAGCACGACGTGGCGCTTGGCGATCTTCAGCTGCCCGTCGACGAGCCGCAGCACGTCGGTCCGCTCGCCGGCGATCAGGTCGTGCTGACCGCTGATGCCGCGGCTGCGGAACAGCAGCAGGTTGGTCTTCACGGTCAGCTCGGTCTCGCCCGGGCCGGGCGTGTAGCGGAAGTTGCCGATCACGCGGCGCGTGAACGACGGCGGGTCCTCAGCCCAGGCGACGTCGGTCTCGGTCAGGCGCCGCACGCGCAGCGACATCGACGCCTTGTCGTCGTCGTAGTGGCGACTCTCCCAGTCGACGTCGGAGCCGTTGCCGCGGCGGCGGATCGTGCGGACCGGGACGATGTACTCGAGGTCGTCGGTGAACAGCGCGAGCCACTCGTCGAACATACGGTCGTCGAGCAGCGCGGCCTCGGCGACGAGGAAGTCCTCGGCCGCCAGGCGCGCCGCCGGCGAGATCGCCTCGGCCGGCAGGATCCAGATCGAGCCCGTGCTCATCTCGCATCCTCCTTCGTCAGCAGGTCGAGCCAGGTGCGGTAGAAGGTGCGCGCGGCCGACTCGCTGAACTTGCCGTCGTAGACGGTGCCGGGGCCGGGGAAGTCGCTCAGCGGGGTCGCGTCGAGCCCCATCGTGTAGTCGAGCATGACCTCGTCGGGACGGGTCAGCGAGGCGTTGGCGACCTCGGTCTGCGCCTCCCAGTTCTCCGTGTCGTCCTGGTCGAACATGCCGCCGGAGGAGAAGGTCTGGGTGTACATTCTCCGGCCCTTCTCCTTCCACCAGGCCGGCGCGTTCTTCTCGACGAGGAACCACGACCAGGCGACCAGTCTGTCGGGCCCGACCGGCTGCCACATCCGCAGCATCATCCCCGTCACCAGTCTCCCGTCGATCGGGATGAAGTTGGGGATCAGGAACGACATGTTCGGGAAGACGTTGCCGTGGAAGTTCTTGACCCGGTGCAGCAGCGCCAGCTGGTCGGGATCGAGCTTGGAGGCGTACTCCGGCTCCAGCTCGGGCGGGAACCAGGAGCCCGGTCTGTCGTCGTGGACGCCCATCCCGAGGCCGTGACCGCCGCCGGCGTCGACGTGGTAGCCGTCTCTGCCGAAGTCGACCCCTCTGACGAGGCCCAGTCTGGCGAGGAAGGCGTGCGCGGTGGCCGTGTGGTAGGCGTCGGAGGCGAAGTTCTCCGACGGCAGCTTCCACGACGACGGGATCACCCAGCGCTGCGCCTCCCCGACCAGCTCCATCTCGGCGCGGCCGGCGAAGATGTCGAGGTACCAGCGCAGGTCGCCGAGGAAGTCGCCGAGCGACGGCCCCTGCTTGTCCCAGGTCGCGAAGATCATCCCCGCGTAGCTGTCGCAGCGCGCCTCGATCAGTCTCAGCCGCTCGCGGTCGAGGCCGTTGGGCGGGTAGGCGGCGCGCTCGAACGGCGTGCCCATGAAGTTCCCGTAATTGGCGAACGTGAAGCCGTGGTACGGGCAGCGCCACATCGAGGCGACGCCGCAGTCCTCGCTCGTCAGTCTCATGCCGCGATGACGGCAGGCGTTGAGGAAGACGCGGATCACGCCGTCGTCGCCGCGCGCGACGATCACCGACTGCTCGCCCATCTGGCGCACGACGAAGGCGCCCTCCTCCGCCAGCTCCGACTCGTGCGCGACGAACAGCCACACTCTGCCGAAGAGGCGCTCCAGCTCCAGCCGGTACACGTCCGGGTCGGAGTAGACGAAGAGGGGAATCGCCCCCTCCTCCGGGCGCACGGTCGCCTTCAGGCGGTCGTGCAGCTTCTCGAGCGTCGCGTCCGTCAACGTCTGCCTCCAGTCACACTTGAGTCGGGCGACAGTATACAGTTGTCACCGCATCCGGCCAAGGGAATCGCGCCGCTATCGCGCCGTCGCGCCGAGGTACCAGTCGGCGATCTCGTCGCTGGTCGCCAGCCAGACGTCGTCGTGACCGGCGATGTGCTCCAGCGCCCGCGCGAAGTGCTTGGCGCGGAACGGCTGGCCGACGAGGAACGGGTGGATCCCGATCCCCATCACGCGCAGGTCGCCCGCGCCCTCCTCGTAGAGCACGTCGAACTGGTCGATCACCGACTGCGCGAACTGCTCGCCGGTGTGGTGGTGGAGCACGAACGCCGGGATGTCGTTGACCTCGCTGCTGTACGGCAGCGCCGCGAGCCGGCCGGTCTCGGTCGTGAACGGGTAGGGCTGGTCGTCGTTGGCCCAGTCGAGGCTGTAGGAGAAGCCCAGCTCGGCGAGCACCTCGAGCGTGTTCTCGGTCGACGTCAGCGCGGGGCCGAGCCACCCTCTCGGGGCGGCGCCGGTCGCGCTCGTGAAGGTCTTGACGATCTCCGTGATCGCGGCCGTCTCGGCGGCGCGGTCCATCCCGACCCACCACGACGAGTTGTCGTTGCCGTGGCCGACCCACGCCCAGCCGCGTTCGACGCCCGCCTCGACGATCTCCGGGTAGTGCTCGAAGACCTTCGCGTTGGTGATCGCGCTGGCGCGGAAGCCGTGTCGGTCGAGCAGCTCCGTCAGCCGCCAGATGCCGGCGCGCACGCCGTAGTCGCGCCAGCCGTAGTTGAGCGGGTCGGGCACGAGCTGGGCGGTGAACGGCGCGAGGCTGAGCGCCTGCTGGCCGTACTGGTAGTGCTCGACGTTGAGCCCGATCCAGACGGCCAGCCGCTTGCCGTCGGGCAGCCGCGGCGCGGAGCGGCGGACGATCGGCGAGTAGTCGAAGAACTGATGGTCCATGAGGTCGCTCCGGTCGTGGTCTGGGTCGGGCTAGGCGACCATCCGCGCGAGCGCGGCTCTGGGGTCGCCGAGACGGGTGTGGACGACCTTCTGCTCCAGGTAGCTGAGCAGCTCGTCGGGCGACTCCTCGCGCCCGATCCCGCTGTTCTTGGAGCCGCCAAAGGGCGTGCCGAAGTAGTGGCGCGTCGAGTCGTTGACCCAGACGTAGCCGGCGTCGAGGCGCTCGGCCGTCTTGTGCGCGACGTCGAGGTCGCGCGTCCAGACCGACGCCGTCAGGCCGAGGTCGGTCGAGTTGGCCATCTCGATCATCGCGTCGTAGTCGTCCCACTGGAAGGTCGAGATGACCGGGCCGAAGATCTCCTCGTGACCGATCTTCATCTCCGGCCGCACGCCGGCGAACAGCGCGGGGGTGATGAAGTTGCCGCCGGCCGGCGCGCCGGCGGGCCGGTCGCCGCCGAAGACCAGCTCAGCGCCTTCGTCGACGCCCGACTCGACGAAGCCGGCGACGCGCTGGTGGTGGGCCGGCGTCACGAGCGGGCCGACGTCGGTCGCCTCGTCGTAGGCGACGCCGACGACGTAGCCGGAGAGGCGGTCGGCCATCTTCGCGACGAACTCGTCGTGGATCTTGCGGTGGACGAGCACGCGCGAGTTGGAGCCGCACGACTGCCCCTGGCAGACGTCGAGGTTCATCCCGTAGATCGCGCCCTCGACCGCCTCGTCGACGTCGACGTCGGGGAAGACGATCATCGCGTTCTTGCCGCCCAGCTCCAGCGACAGGTGCTTGACCATGCCGGACTCGGCGGCACGCCGCTGGATCAGCAGGCCGGTCTGCACCGAGCCGGTGAAGGCGATCCGCTTGACGTCGCGGTGGGTGACGAGCGCGTCGCCGGCCGCGCCGCCGCCGGTGACGATGTTGACGACGCCGGGCGGGAACGCCTCGGCGAACAGCTCGGCCAGCGCCAGCGTCGAGAGCGACGTGTCCGGCGAGGGCTTCATCACGAGCGTGTTGCCGGCGATCAGCGACGGCAGCGGCCGCGTGACGGCGAACATCAGCGGGTGGTTGAACGCCGTGATGCGACCGACGACGCCGTAGGGGCGATGCGCGGTGTAGTGGAGGTTGCCGGGGCTGGCGGGGATCACGTCGCCGGTCTGCGCGGCGGCGATCGCCGGCCACCCTCTCAGGTAGGCGTGGCAGAGGTCGACGTCGACCCGCATCGCCTTGACCGGGTTGCCGCAGTCGATCGCGTCGAGCATCGCCAGCTCCTCGCGATGCTCGGAGATCAGCGCGTCGAAGCGGGCGAAGCAGGCGCTGCGGCCGGCGACGCCGATCCGCTCCCACTCCGGCTGAGCCGCTCTGGCGGCGGCGATCGCGCGCTCCATGTCGGCGGCGCCGCCGGTCGGGACGGTCGTCAGCTTCTCGCCCGTCGAGGGGTCGAGCACGTCGGTGCTCGCGCCGTCCTGCGCGTCGACGAGCTGCTCGCCGATCAGCATCTTGAAGTCGCGCCCGCCGACGTACGTCGCGATCGGGTCCTGGACGAGCGTGTCGGTCATCGATGTCCTCTCACTGGGTCAGAAGCCGGGGGTCAGCACGTCGAGCAGCGCCGGGCGGCCGGAGCGGACGACCGCGACGGCCTCCTCCAGCGCCTGCGCGAGCGTCTCGGGGTCGGCGATCGGCCCGGCCGACCACATCCCGAACGAGCGCGCCATCGCGGCGAGGTCGACCGGCGGGTCGGCGAGCCCGGCGCCGGCGTAGCGGCGCTCGTCGCCGTGGCCGCGATGGCGGCCGATCTTGCCGGCGTGCTCGACGGTGTTGCCGTACTGGCGGTTGTCGTTGACGACGATCAGCACCGGCAGCTGCTTGTGGACCGCGGTCCACAGCGCCGAGGGCAGGAACAGCAGATCGCCGTCGGCCTGCAGGTCGACGGTGATCGTCCCCGGATCCGGCTGCTGCGCGAGCGCGACGCCGAGCGCGCCGCTGACGCCGTAGCCGAGGCCGCCGCCGGAGGCCCAGCCGGCATACTGGCGCGGCCGGTCGAGCGCCCACTGGCGCTGCTCCAGTCTGCCGTTGGTGCCGCCACCGAGCACGAACCGCTCGCCGCTCAGCGCGCTGCCGAGCTCGTGGATCAGCCGCTCCAGCGGGACGACGCCGTCGGCGGTGGCGTTGCGGGCTGACGCGCTCCACGCTGCCCGCGCGGTCGCGATCCGCTCGGCGACGCTCGCGGTGCGCGCGGCGACGGCGGCGGGGTCGAGCGGCGCCGCGCGCAGCTGCTCCAGCAGCGCCGCGACGACGTGGTCGGCGCTCGCGGTGATCTGCCGTTCGGCGGGAGCCAGCGGCTGGTAGTCGTGCGCCCAGGCACGCAGCTTCAGCGTCGAGAGCGTGACGTTGAGCAGCGTCAGCGGCGCGGCGGCGACGGCGCCTGAGCCGCCCGCGGCGGGGCTCGCCGCGTCGAGGCGCGCGCCGAGCGGGCCATGCAGCTCCTCGACGTCGAGCGCCAGCACGACGTCGGCCTGCTCCAGCAGGCCGGGAACGCCGGCGCCGCTGAGCGGGTGGCCGCTCGGGAAGGCGTGGCGCACCCCGGTGTCGATCACCGGCGCGCCGAGCGCCTCGGCCAGCGCCGTCAGCGCCGCGAACTGCTCCGGCGCCTCGCCGACGTAGCCGGCGAGGATCACGGGCCGCTCGGCCGCGCGCAGGTGCTTCAGGAGCCACACCACGTCGTCCGGCGCCGGCGCCGGCGCGCTCGGCACCGCGTACTGCGCGATCGACTGCTCGACGTAGTCCTGCGGGAGCGGATCCTCCTGCAGGTCGACGTCGTAGCAGAGGTAGACGGGGCCGGCCGGCAGCGAGCGCGTCGCGGTGATCCCGCGCGCGAACGACTCCGCGACCGACGCGATGTCGTGCGGCTCGTCGTCCCACTTGACGAAGTCGCGCACGATGTTCGCCTGCACGGAGGCGGTGTGGATCCAGTCGATCCACGGCCGCCGGTTGGCCTTCGACTTCGGCCCGGTGCCGCCGAGCAGCAGCAGCGGGACGCGGTCGCACCAGGCGTTGTAGATCGCCATCGAGGCGTTCTGCAGGCCGACGACGTTGTGCAGCAGCGCCGCCATCGGCTTCCCGGCCGCCTTCGCGTAGCCCTGCGCGATCGAGACGGCGACCATCTCGTGCATGCAGAGCGAGATCTCCGGCGCGCCGGGCGTGTGCACGAGCGAGTCGTGGATGCCGCGGAAGCTGGCGCCGGGGTTGAAGGCGACCTGCTCGATGCCCGCCTCGATCAGGTGCGAGACGATCGCGTCGGAGCCGTAGCGGACGCTCATCGCGCCACCGCCCCGACGACGGCGAGCTGCTCGGCGACCTGCTCCAGCAGCTCGTCGGAGTTCTGCTCGAAGAACATGAAGTGGCCGTTGCCCTCGATGCCGCGATCGGGCAGCCAGACCAGCTCGACGTCGGCGCCCCAGCCGCGCAGCAGCGCGACGGTGCGCTCCTCGATCGCGCGCGTGTGGGCGGGATCCTCGCCCGCGGTCAGCAGGCGGATCGGCTTGCCCTCGAAGCCGGCCGGCGTCTCGACGCGCGGCAGCCCCGGCTCGACGCCGAGCCGTTGCAGCAGCATCCGCGGCGGCAGCCCGACGAAGCCGGCGCGCATCGCGTCGACGTGCTCCAGCGGGAAGCGGGTGCTGGTCGCGATCCCCTGCTGGAAGACGTAGCCGTCGCCGTAGAGGTTCATCGTGCGGCGGTCGACGGTCATCCGCACGCCGGTATCGCCGAAGTCGACGACCGCGACCGCGCCGTCGTCGGAGACGACCGTCGAGTTGACGGCGCCGACGTTGGCGGGATAGGCGGCGGCGACGGCGAGCACGCCGGCGACGAGGCCGGGCTCGTGCTCGACGAGCTGCCAGGTGACGGCGCCGCCCATCGAGTGGCAGACGACGACGACCGGCTCGCCGATCGTCTCGCGCAGCAGCGCGAGGTAACCGGCGACGACGTCGTCGTAGGCGATCTGGAGGCCATCACGGTTGCCCGAGCGGCCGGTGCCGGGCCAGTCGGTCACCCACACGCGGTGGCCGCGCGCGGCGAGCTGGTCGGCCCAGCCGAGGCGCCCGTCGGGCGTCGCGCGCCAGCAGGCGCCGGTCGCGCCGCCGCCGTGGATCAGCAGCAGCGGCGGTCCGGCGGCGTCGTCGGGCCCGAGCCGCTCCCAGTAGAGGCCGGTTCTCGGCTCGTGGCCGATGCGTGCACGAAGGCTCATGGCATCAACAGCCCGCCATTGACGTGGACGGTCTGGCCGGTCACCTGGCGGGCGGCGTCGGACAGCAGGAAGAGCGCGACCTCGGCGCAGTCCTCCGGTCTGGGGATCTCGCCGAGCGGCATCATCTGGCGGACCCGCTCGACCCCCTCCTCGCCGCCGTTCATCGCGCGGAAGCGGGGCGTGTCGGTCGGGCCGGGAGCGATGCAGTTGACGCGCACGCGGTCGGGCGCGAGCGCGCCGGCAAGCGAGCGCGTGTAGGAGATCACGCCGGCCTTGGCGGCGGCGTAGCCGGCGCGGTCGGCGGCCGACATGACCGCCTGGCCGCTGCTGGTCAGCACGATCGCGCCGGAGCGCTGCGCCTTCATCTGCGGGGTCGCGGCGCGGCAGCAGAGGTAGGCCGAGGTGAGGTTGAACGACAGCTCGCGCTCCCACGTCGCCGGGTCCAGCTCGGCCGCGTCGCCGAGCACGGCGCCGCCGACGGTCGCCAGCAGCGCGTCGAGCCGGCCGTGGCGGGCGAGCAGCTCCGCGACGGCCGCCTCGGGGCCGGCCGGGTCGGTCGCGTCGGCGTGCACGAAGCCGATCTCGCCGGGCAGCGCGGCGACCGTCTCAGCGCCGGCCGGGTCGACGTCGGCGACGACGACGTTCGCGCCGCGGGCGGCCGCCAGACGGGCGGCCGCGAGGCCGATCCCGGAGGCACCGCCGACGACGAGCAGGGTGCGGCCGTCGAGCGCGCTCACGCGAGGAAGCTGGCCGGCGGGGTCGGGCCCCACGTGTTGATCGTCTTCGTCATGCGGTCGCCCGGCTCCCAGCGAACCGGCACGTGCGAGCTCTCGTCGGCGATCTGCGCCATGTCGGCGAACAGCTCGACGCGCAGCCCCGACGACGGGTCGACGACGTACGTGAAGAGGTTGCGGCCCGGGACGTGGCGGCCCGGTCCGTACTCGACCTTCCACTCCTGCGCGGCGAGCCGGTCGAGGATCGGCTGGTAGGAGTGCCAGCCGGGCAGCTCGCAGCCGAGGTGGTGGAGCATGCCCCGCTCCCCCGGCCGGATGCCGAGGTTGTGGTGCTCGGCGCCGATCCGCAGGAACAGCAGGTTGTCGCCGATCTGCTCGGACAGCTTGAAGCCCAGCACATCGCGGAAGAAGGCGGCGGTGCGCAGCGGCGCGTCGCTCTTGAGGTTGACGTGGCCGAGCCGGCGCGGGCCGAGCCGGCCGGCCGCGGGCGGCTCGACGGCGTGGGCGGCGGCCGGCTCGACGACGAGCGGGCAGCCGGCCGGCTCGGCGAAGGCGAGGCCGCC
>NZ_JAWSTH010000067.1:0-35870 GCF_033542075.1 Conexibacter stalactiti | reverse complement strand
GGCGGCGCCGCGAGCGCCGGCGCGGCGAGCGGTGGCGCGGCGACCGCCGCCACCTCCGGCTCCGCGCGCAGCAGGTCGAGCATCCGGCGCATCTCCGCGAGCGCGCGCTGGCTCGCCGCGCGCGCTCGGCGCAGCGCGCCCAGCACCGCCTGCGGCGCGACCGTCAGCGGCGAGCGCAGCGCCTCCAGCTCGTCGAGCACCGTCCGCACGCAGCCGGTCACGACCGCGTGCAGCTCGCGCGCGATCCGCGTCCGCTCCTCCGTCAGCGCCAGCGCGACCGCCGTCGCGCCGTCGTCGGCGGCCGCCGCGCGCGCGTGCGCCCGCGCCACCGCGAGCGCCTCGGTGCGGTCGCGCAGCAGGATGCCGCCGGCCGCCGCCGGGACGAACAGCGACAGCTCGCCGAGCCAGGCGTCGAGCGTCGGGTGGTGCAGCCAGCCGGCGGCGTCCAACGCGGCACGCGCCGCGAACAGCGCCAGCAGACCGGCGAGCGCAGCCGCGCGGGCGCGGCGCGGGTCGCCGACGTAGGCGCCGAGCCCGAACAGCGCGAGCGTCGGGTAGAGCCAGCCGAGCGCGCTGAACGCCTCCGGCCGCAGCCCCCAGCCGACGCTGATCGCCTGCAGCGCGACGGCCCAGGCGAAGAACAGCAGCGGGTGCGCCCGCCGCGTCGTCACCGCGGCCGCCGCGACCGCCCACAGCAGCCGGGCGGCGAGCGCGCTGCCCTTCGGCTCGGTCAGCAGCAGCTCCAGCTGGCCGATCAGCAGCACCAAGCCGGCCAGCAGCAGGTCGAGCCGCCGGGCGCCGGCAAGCTCGCGGCGCTGCTGCTGCTCGTCAGCGACCATCGCCGGACGATAGGCGGCGGGAGAAGCCGTCAGGAGCGGCGTGCGAGCGGCGAGGGAAACCACGCAACCGGCCGCGTGATCAGCCCGGCTGCCGCTGCGGCGCCTCGGCGACGAGGCCGTGGCCCAGTTCGACGAGCCCAGTCTCGTAGGCGGCGATCACGATCTGCGTGCGGTTGCGCAGGCCGAACTTCGTCAGCACGTTCGTCACGTGCGTCTTGATCGTGCCGGCGCTCAGCTGCAGCCGCTCGCCGATCTCGATGTTCGTCAGGCCCTGCGCAACGAGCCGCACGACGTCGATCTCGCGCATCGTCAGACGACCGAGCCGCTCGGCGACCGCCGCGTCGGGCGCGGGCGTGCGCACGTAGTGGGCGATCAGCTTGCGCGTGATCGACGGCGACAGCAGCGCGTCACCGCGCGCGACGGTGCGGACCGCGTCGACGAGCGCCTCCGGCCCGGCGTCCTTCAGCAGATACCCGGACGCGCCGGCGCGCAGGGCCGCGAGCACGTACTCGTCGAGGTGGAACATCGTGACGACGAGGACGCGTGTCGCCGGCAGCTGGGCCTGCAGCAGCCGCGTCGCCTCGATCCCGTCGAGGTCGGGCATGCGGATGTCGAGCACGGCGACGTCGGGCTGGGTCCGCAGCGCCAGCGCGAGCGCCTCGGCGCCGCTGGTCGCCTCGCCGACGACCTCGATCCCCGGCTCGGTCGCGAGGATCGTGACGACCCCGCCGCGCAGCAGCGCGACGTCGTCGGCGACGATCACGCGGATCGGCGGGGCGGTCCCGGCCTCGGCTGCGCTCATCGGCGGATTCTCCGGCCGCGACGCCAGGAGGCGCATCCACCCAACCGCTCGACGGTCTCGCCCAGATGGCGGAGGCGCCTCTGGCGAACGGGTGAGCGGACCGCCGCGGGCGACTGGGCGGCGACGCGCTTCATTCGCGTCAGACGCTCCGGTACGGTGCTGCGATGGCCGCCGAATCGCGCCCGACGGGAGCGAGAGCCCAGGCCGCGAACGCCATCGTGCCACTGCCGAGCGCGCTGCCGCCGCTCGTCGCCGCCGCGCTCGTCTTCCTCGCCGCGGGCGCCGTGCTGGTGCTGGAGATCCTCGCGGTCCGGCTGCTGGCACCATACGTCGGGCTGACGCTGGAGACGACGACCTCGATCATCGGCGCCGCGCTCGCCGGAATCGCGGCCGGAGCGGCGGTCGGCGGCTGGCTCGCCGATCGCACCGACACCCGCCGGCTGGTCGTCGGGCTGCTGATCGTCGGCGGGCTGCTGGCGCTGCTGACGGTTCCGCTCGTGCGCTGGCTCGGCCCCGGCGCGCGCGGCGGCGGCGACCTCGCCGCGCTCGGGATCACGCTCGTCGCGCTCGTCCCGCCGGCCGCCGTCCTCAGCGCCGTCTCGCCCGCCGTCGCGCGAATCCAGCTGCACGACCTGCGCGCCAGCGGCACGACCGTCGGCCGCCTCTCCGCGTGGGCGACCGCCGGCGCGCTCGTCGGCACCTTCGGCAGCGGCTTCGTGCTCGTGCCGCTGATGCCGGTCAGCACGGCCGTGTTCGCGACCGGCGCGCTGCTGGTGGTCGCCGGGCTCGCGCTCGGGCTGCGCTTCCGCGCGCTGAGACCGGCGGCCGCGCTCGCCGCGGTGGCCGCCGCGGTGGCGTTCGGCACGCTGTCGGTGACGGGCGACTCGCCCTGCGACGCGGAGACCGACTACCACTGCGCCCGCATCGCGCTCGACGGCGCGCGGCCGAGCACCCGCGAGCTGCTGCTCGACGACGTGCGCCACTCGTTCGTCGACCTCGACGACCCGACCCACCTCGAGTTCCCCTACACGCAGTGGATCGCCGACGCGATCGACACGAGCGGCCGCGACGGCGACCCACTCGACGTCGTCTTCATCGGCGGTGGCGGCTTCACGCTGCCGCGCTGGCTGCTGGCGACCCGCCCGGGGTCGCGCGCGCACGTGCTGGAGGTCGACGGCGACCTCGTCGAGGTCGCGCGGGAGCGGCTGGGGCTGCGCACCTCGCCGTCATTGCGCGTCACGGTCGGCGACGCGCGCATCAGCCTGCTCGACGTGCCCGGCCGCAGCGCCGACGTCGTCGTCGGCGACGCCTTCGGCACGCTCGCGGTGCCGTGGCATCTGGCGACCGCCGAGTGGGCCGACGAGATCCGCCGTGTGCTGAAGCCGGGCGGCCTCTACGTCCTGAACGTGATCGACCAGCGGCCGCTGGAGCTGCTGCGCGCGGAGGCGGCGACGTTGCGCGACCGCTTCGCGCACGTGCGCCTGATCGCCGTCCCCGGCCGCGGCGGAGACCCGGCCGGCGGCAACGGCGTGCTGCTCGCCTCCGACCGGCCGCTGCCGCCCGCGGCCGGCTCGACGGCCGACGGCGCCCGCACCTGGGACGAGCGCGAGGTCGCGCGCTTCGCCGCCGGGGCGCAGGTCCTGCGCGACGACGACGCGCCGGTCGATCAGCTGCTCACGAGTTGACGCTCCCGACCGCGCCGAGCCGGCGCGCGCTCGTCGTCGGCCGTCGCAGCGCGACGCGGCGGAGGCCCTGCGGCAGCATCGCGTCGGCCTCCCGCATCGCGGGCGTCAGGCGCAGCAGCGTGCTCAGCAGTTGCAGCGGCGCGCCGGCCGCCCACGCCTGCGGACGCGAAGCGGTCGGGAAGGCGACCGGGACGGACGTCATCGCGGCCGGGAAGCCGCCGAAGACTTCGGGCAGGCGGTGCTCGAAGTGCGGTGCGGCGCTCAACACCGCGAGCGCGACTCTCGTCGCCGCGTCGCGGTGGCCGTAGCGCGCCAGCCCGGCCGCGATCAGCGAGTTCTCGTGCGGCCAGACGGTCCCGGTGTGGTAGCCGAGCGGGTTGTAGCCGCGCTCAGCCGTGCCGAGCGTGCGCACGCCCCAGCCCGACCACAGCTGCGGTTCGAGCAGCCGCTCCGCGGTCGCCGCGGCGGCGTCGTCGTCGAGCAGCCCGGACCACAGCAGGTGGCCGATGTTCGACGTGACGCTGTCGACGCGGCGCTTGTCGCCGTCGAGCGCGAGCGCGCAGCAGCCGCGCTCGGGCATCCAGAAGTCCTCGTGGAAGCGGACGCGCAGGGCCGCTGCCTGGCGTTCGAGCTGCTCGGCCAGCAGCGGGTCGTCCCAGACCTCGCGCGCCAGCCGCGCGGCGCGCCGTCGCGCGTCGTAGACGTAGCCCTGGATCTCGCATGTCGCGATCGGTCCGCGCGCGAGTCTGCCGTCGGCGAACTGGATCGCGTCCCAGCTGTCCTTCCAGCACTGGTTGGCGAGGCCGCTCGCGTCGTTGCGGCGGGCGTACTCGACGTAGCCGTCGCCGTCGGCGTCGCCGCTCTCCTCGATCCACCGCAGCGCGGCGCGCGCGTGCGGCTCCAGCTCCCGCACGAGCGCGTCGTCGCCGGTCCAGCGGTGGTACTCGTCGAGCAGCACGACGAACAGCGGCGTCGCGTCGGCCGTCCCGTAGTAGGGCGAGTGGGGCCGCTCGCCGTTCGCGGTCAGCTCGCCGAAGCGCAGCTCGTGGAGGATCTTGCCGGGCTCCTGCTCGTGGAAGTCGTCGCGCGAGGTCGCCTGGTGGGCGGCGAGCGTGCGCAGCGCCGTCGCCGCGAGCCCCGGCAGGTACGGCAGCGCCTGGAAGCTCGTGATCAGGCTGTCGCGGCCGAACAGCGCCATGAACCACGGCAGGCCGGCGGCCGGCAGGGTCGCGCCCTGGTGCAGCTCGGGACGCATCCGCAGCGCGGCGAGGTCGCTGAGGCTGGCGCGGTAGGTGCGCGCGAGCGCGCCGTTGTCGGTCTCGAGCTTCGGCGCGGCCGCGAGCCACTCCTCCAGCTCGCCGGCCTTCGCGCGCGTCAGCTCGTCGATGTCGCCACGCCGCGTGCGGCGCGGGAACTCGGCGCCGGGCTGCGCTGCCTGCGGCGTGAGCGTGAGGTCGACCGACCACTGCTCGGCGGGCGCGAGCTGCGGCGTGAACTCGAAGCCGTGGCGCGTGATCGTCGCCGGCCGGCTGGCGACGATCTCGACCGAGCGGCGGAAGCGCTCGTGCGCGTACGCGAGCACGAGCGCGGTGTCGTCGTGATGGAAGAGGATCTCGCGCGCCGCGACGGCGCCGTCCTTGACCTCGAACAGGTCGGCGAAGTCCGTGTCGACCTCCAGCGCGACGTGCAGCCGGACCGGCTCGTGGCGGTGGTTGGTGACGGTGATCCGCTCGCTCCACACCTCGTCGACGAGGCGGCGGCGGATCACCGACCAGGCGGCGCTGTCGTCGGGGTCGACGACGGGGGCGAGGAAGAAGCCGGCGGAGAAGTGCGCGGCCTGGTCGAGCCCGAGCAGCTGCAGCGGCGTCGCGCCGATGCGCAGGACCCAGCGCGACAGGAAGCGCGTGTCCTCGCTGAAGAAGCCGTGCTCGCGCCCCTCGTCGGCGCGCACGTCGCCGCTGCGGTCGCCGATGACGAACGTGCTGCCGTCGAGCACGCTGAGGGTGCGCTCAGGCATGCAGCGCCACCATCGCCCGATCGCTCTCGACCCTCATCGCGACGTTGTAGGCGCGCTCGTAGGCGGAGGCGACGACGTCGGCGTCGCAGTGCGAGCCGACCCAGGCGCGGCAGGTGCGCGCGCTGATCTCCGGCAGCCGTGCGACAGCGGCCGCCATCGCCTGCTCGTCGTCGACGAGGAAGCCGTTGACGCCGTCCTCGATCAGCTCGGTCGCGGCGCCCTCGCGGAAGGCGATCACCGGGGTGCCGCAGCTGAGCGCCTCGACCATCACCATCCCGAACGGCTCGGCCCAGCGGATCGGCATCAGCAGCCCGCGCGCCCCCGCGAACAGCGCGCGCTTGTCCGCTCCGCTGATCTCGCCGGCGAAGCTGACGTGCGTGCCGTCGAGGTGCGGCGCGATCTCGCGCTCGAAGAAGGCCCGTCTGCCGGGTTGGATGACGCCGGCGAGGATCAGCCGCACGCCGGCCTCGCGCGCCGCCGCGATCGCCCGGTGCGGCCCCTTCTCCGGCGTGACCCGGCCGACCCACAACAGGTAGTCGTCCTTCTGCTCGCGCAGCGGCCAGGCGTGCACGTCGACCGGGTTGGGGATCGGTTGCGCGGTGACGAGCGTCGGCGGCGCGGAGGCCAGCTGCGTACGGCTGATCGGGACGATCGTCGCCTTGTCGCCATGGCGCGCGTAGAAGGCCGCGGTCGAGCTCGTGAACTGGCCGTGCAGGGTGTGCACGAGCGGCGTCTGGAGGCGGTCGGCCATCGCGAGCGCGGTGAAACCGCAGTGGTCGTGGACGACGTCGAAGCTCGGCAACGCCGCGTCGATCAGCTCGAAGGCGCGCGCGACGTGGTCGGCCTCGTACAGCGAGCGCTCGATCTCGTCGGCATGGCTCTTCGCCAGCAGCGGCTCGACCGTGGCGCTCGACGTCGAGCCGGGCGCGCAGAACAGCGTCACGTCGACGCCGCGCCGGACGAGCGCCTCCGTGAGCACGCTGACGACCGACTCGACGCCGCCGTAGCCTTTCGGCGGGACGGCGATCCATGGCGGTGCGAGCATCGCGACGTTCATGGGACTCCTCGCGAGCCTCTCAAGGGCTGCGGTCGCGAGGCAGAGAGGTCGGAAAGGACCGAGCGAGCGCACGACCGCGCACGCGATCGACCGGTCGAGCGTAGCACCGCTGTCCGGTGCGATCAGGCGGGGCGTCTGGTCGTGCGGGCGCGCCGCCGCAGGCGTGCCAGGCGGCGTCCGACCCACAGCTGGTCGGCGCCGGCCCAGGCGGCGAAGCAGAGCCCGCCGACGGTGCCGGTCACGGTCAGCAGCAGCCCGGCCGCGGCGGTCGCCGCGACGCCGTCTCTGCCGAGGATCAGCACCGCCGCGGCGGCGCCGGCGCCCGGCCCGATCGGCAGTTGGCTGAGCGTGCTGACGGCGATCAGCACCGCGATCGCGTCGAACAGCGAGGCGTCGACGCCGACGGCGTGCAGCAGCATCCAGTTGCGCGCGATCTGCGCGAAGACGGCGACGAGCACGAGCGCGACGAGGCGGCTGCCGCCGCGCAGGCTGCGCACGACGAGCAGCCCTCTCCACAGCTCGCGCCCCTTCGCGAGCGCGAGGTGGCGCAGCCCGGCGCTCAGCAGGCCGATCACGGCGACGGCGACGAGCGGCAGCCACCACGGCAGTCCGAGCGGGCCGATCAGCGTGAACGAGGTCAGCGCGGCGAGCGCCGCCTCGACCGCGAGGATCGGGAACTCGGCGGCGATCAGCGTCGGCACCTGCGGGCTGACGCTCGGCGAGGAGCGTCGCAGCGCCGCGATCCGCGCCGCGACGCCGAGGTTGCCGTTGATCGTGCCGCCGAGCACCTGCATGCTCGAGGCGCGGAACAGCACGCGTCGCTGGACGGTCCCGCCGGCGGCCTCGATCGTGCGGTGCCACGCCTCGCTGCGCGCCAGCAGCGCGACGATCTGCAGCAGCGCAGCGACGCCGAGCAGCCACAGCGGGGCACTCGTGAGCGCGGTCTCGAACTCGTCGCGTCGCCGCCAGAGCGCGATCACCAGCGCGACGGTCACGACGAGCGAGCAGGCGATCGTCAGCGGCAGACGCCGACGGCGTGCGATGGCCCGCAGCCGCTGCGGCAGCGAGCGTGGTGCGGCTCTGGTCACGACGACCGTTTCCTGGAAGGTTGAACTCCAGTCTAGAAATACTTGACAGGGACTTTCTCTTGGTCTTAGGGTAAGTCTCGTGTGAAGCGTTGGCGCGTGGTTGTGGGAGGTCGCGCCGGCCTGCGCTCGGTGGTCAAACCGAGAGGTGGAGAGAGATGAAGCGGAACAGGCTCAGGAACGCCTGTCGAGTACCCCTGCTCGCGCTCGGCGCGGCAGTCGCGCTGGGTGCGGCGGCAACGCCGGCGCTCGCCGTCGGGGAGAGATTGAACGTCTGGCTGACGCCCGGCAGCGGGTCGAGCGGACTGGCGGCCCAGGCCGACGTCACGCTCGGCAGCCCGGCGCGCGGCACGTACAACGTCGAGGTCGACGACAGCAAGGTCACGCAGACGGTCGACGGCGGCTTCGGCGCCTCCTTCACCGACTCCTCGGCCTACCTGCTGATGAGACTGAAGACGTCGAACCCGAGCGCCTACTCGACGCTCATGAACAAGATCTTCGGGACGGCGACGTCCGACGCGATCGGGCTGCGCTTCTGGCGCGTGCCGATGACCTCGTCGGACTTCACGGCGACCAGCACGCACTGGACATCCCAGGACAGCTCGAGCGCGGCGTTCGCGCTCAGCGCGCAGGACACCGGCCGCATCATCCCGGTGATCAGAGACGCGCTCGCGATCAACCCGAACCTCAAGATCATCGCCTCCCCCTGGAGCGCGCCCGGCTGGATGAAGAGCAACGGCTCGATGATCTGCAACACCGGCACGGGCAACAGCACGCTCCTGCCGGCGCACTACCAGAGATGGGCCGACTACTTCGTCTCCTGGATCAGAGCGTACGAGTCCAACGGCATCCCGATCTGGGCGGTCACGCCGCAGAACGAGCCCGGCTACTGCCCGACCAACTACCCCGGCATGGAGTGGACGCCGGCCGCCGAGAGCGCCTGGGTCTACAGCTACCTGCGCCCGTCGCTGACGAGAGCGGGCCTGAACGAGCAGATCCTCGGCTTCGACCACAACTGGGACAACTTCGTCTACCCGGTCGCCCTGCACGGCCTCGGCACGCCGCAGTACGACGGCTTCGCGTGGCATTGCTACAACAACGCCTCCGATCCGGCGGCGATGACGAAGCTGCGGAACCTCGATCCGACGAAGGGCGTCTACGAGACGGAGTGCTCGTCGGACACCAGCCCGACGGACATCATCAGATACGGCACCGCCGACATGACGCTGAAGTCGGTGCAGAACTGGGCCCAGGGCGTCATCACCTGGAACCTCGCGCTCGATCCGACCGGCGGCCCCCAGCTCGGCGGCTGCGTCGGCTGCGTCGGGCTGATCACGATCGACCCCTCCAGCGGCGCCGTGACGCTGCGCAACAACTACTACCAGCTCGGCCAGATCTCGAAGTTCGTCAGCGCGAACGCGAGACACATCGCCTCGACCGTCGACGCGCACGGGATCGTCACCGCCGCCTTCAAGAACGCGGACGGCACGGAGACGCTCGTCGCGCACAACACCAACGCGACCGCGACGAGCTTCACCGTCAGCTGGAACGGCAGAGGGTCGTTCAGCTACTCGCTGGCGTCGCGCGCCACGGTCACCTTCCGCGGCACCGTCCCGGCGGCGACCGCGATCTCGGCGACGCCGGCCAACGGGCGGATCGTCAAGTTCGTCAGCCGCACCAGCGGCAAGCCGTTCGGCGTCTCCGGCGCCTCGACGGCCAACGGCGCGAGAATCGTCCAGTGGCTCGACAACAGCGACTACGACCAGCAGTGGAGACTGGTCGACGCGGGCGGCGGCTACTGGAACCTGATCAACCGCAACAGCGGCCTCGGGCTCGACAACGGCGGCACCTCCAGAGACGGCGACAAGATGCAGCAGTGGGCGGTCACCGGGGTCGGCAACTCGAACCAGCAGTGGCAGATCACGGCGGCGACGAGCGGCTACTACCGGATCGTCAACCGCACGAGCGGCAAGTCGCTCGACCTGTCCGGCGGCGGTCTCGAGGAGGACAACCAGATCCAGCAGTGGACGACCACCAGCGGTGAGACCAACCAGGAGTTCCAGCTCGTCCCGACGGGTTGAATCTGATCCATGTCGATGACCCGCCGGACAACCCGCGACGTGCGCCTCGCAAACCGCGCGAACGTGCTCTACACGCTCCGCCGCGAGGGGCCGATCAGCCGTCAGGACGTCGCCGTCCGGGCGGGCGTCTCCGCCGCCACCGCCGCCAACGTCGTCGGGCAGCTGCTGGAGGAGGGGGTGCTCAGCGAAGCTGGGCAGCTGCCCTCCAACGGCGGCCGCCCGGCGTCGCTGACCGGCATCAACCCCGCCTACGGCGTGATCGTCGGGATCGATCTCGGCGAGACCGCCGTGCGGCTGGAGCTGTTCGACCTGGCGCTGCAGCGCACCGCCGAGGTCGAGGTTCCGGTCGGCGCGGAGGACCGCAGCGCCGACGCGATCGTCGAGCTGATCGCCGAGGGCGTCGACCGCCTGCTGGCGCAGTCGGGCACGGCGCGTGAGCGCGTGCTCGGCCTCGGCGTCGGCGTCCCGGGGATCGTCGAGGACAGCGGCACCGCGCTCGTGCACGCCCCCAGCATCGGCTGGAGCGGGGTTCCGCTGCAGTCGCTGCTGGAGGCGCGCACCGAGCTGCCGAGCACCGTCAGCAACGGTGCGAAAGCGCTCGGGACGGCGGAGTCGTGGTTCGGCGCCGCGGGCGAGGACCAGGACGTCGTCGTCTGCCTGATCGGCACCGGCGTCGGCGCCTCGTTCCTGCAGCAGGGCAAGCTCTACCGCGGGGCGAGCGCAAGCGCGGGCGAATGGGGGCACACGACGCTCGTGCTCGACGGCGACCCGTGCCGCTGCGGCGCGCACGGCTGCCTCGAGGCGTACGTCGGCGCGCCCGCGATCGCCCGCCGTTGGGTCGCCGCCGGAGGGGCCGGCGGCGAGCGCGAGGACGGACACGGGGACGAGGAGGCGATCGAGCACCTGGCGCTCGCGGCCGAAGCGGGGGACGAGCGCGCGCTCGGCGTCCTGCGCGAGACCGCGCGCTACCTGGGGGCCGGCGTCAGCGACCTCGTCAACCTGATCAACCCGGACCGCGTGGTGGTCGGCGGCTGGGTCGGGCTGCGGCTCGGCCCGCTGCTGCTGCCGCTGGTCCGCGACGCGGCGCGGGGACGGGCGCTGCGGCCGCCGTTCGAGCAGTTGACGCTCGACCTCTGCCGGCTGGGGCCGGACGCGGTCGCGCTCGGCGCGGCGACGATGATCGTCGATCGCTTCTTCGCTGCGGGAGGCCAGCGAGAGGCACGGGGGAACTTGGCACACCACGGAGGAGAGGACGCACGGTGAGAAACCTGCGATCGGTCGTGGCGCTGTTGGCCATGACGGCAGCGATGGGCGGCGGCATGGCCGCCTGCGGCTCGTCGGACGAGAGCGACGAGAGCGCGAGCACCAGCAGCGGAAGTGCGACGGCGGCGGCGACGACGGCCGAGGGCGGCAGCAGCGGAGAGGATCTGACGATCGCCTTCCTGATGCCCTGCTCGACCTGCGCAGACCGCTTCGAGAACCAGGACAAGCCGCTGTTCGAGGCGGCGGTGCAGAGAATCGCCCCGGGCGCGAAGGTGATCGCCAACAACGCCGAGGGCGACTCGGCGCGGCAGGTGACGCAGACGGAGTCGGCGATCACCAACGGCGCCGACGTGATCGTCGTCTCGCCGCTCGACGAGGCCGCGGGCGCCGCGATCTCCGACAAGGCGCAGCAGGCGAAGATCCCCGTCGTCTCCTACGACGGCCTGATCACCGACGGCCACGCCGACTTCTACGTCTCGTTCGACAACGAGGTCGTCGGCCAGCTGCAGGGCGAGTTCCTCGCCAGAGAGCTGCCCGAGGGCGCGACCGTCGCGTTCATCAACGGCGACCAGTCGATCGCTCCCGGCCGCCAGTTCAAGGCCGGCGCGCACAGAGCGCTCGACCCGCTGATCGAGTCCGGCAGACTGAGACTCGGCTACGAGGGCGACGCGCAGCAGTTCGACCCGCAGAAGGGCCGCACGCTGATGGAGCAGGCGCTGACCCGCCTCAACGACAGAGTCGACGGCGTGATCGCGGCCAACGACGGCCTCGCCGGCGGCGTGATCAACGCGCTGGAGCCGCGCGGGCTGACGGGCAGAGTGCTCGTGACCGGCCAGGACGCGACCGACGCCGGCCTGCAGCGGATCCTGCTCGGCCAGCAGACGATGTCGGTCTACAAGGCGATCAAGGCGGAGGCCGAGGCGGCCGCGGAGGTCGCGGTGGCGCTCGGCACCGGCAAGGCCGACGAGGCGGCCGGGATGGCGACCTCGACGACCGACAACGGCGCCGGCGACGTGCCGTCGATCCTGCTCGACCCGGTCGTCGTGACGGCCGACAACATCGTCGACACCGTCTTCGCCGACGGCTTCACGACGCCGGAGAGAGTCTGCACCGGCAAGGCAGCGGAGAGATGCCCGAGATGACGACCACCGAACCCCTCCTGCGCTTGGAGGGGATTCGCAAGTCCTACGGCGCGGTCCACGCCCTCAGCGGCGTGGACCTCGACGTCCACCGGGGCGAGGTGCTCGCCCTGGTGGGCGACAACGGCGCCGGCAAGTCGACGCTCGTGAAGACGATCGCCGGCGCCCACGCAGCCGATGCGGGCCGCTTCCTGTTCGAGGGGAGCGAGGTCCGCATCGGCTCGCCGCAGGCCGCCGCCGAGCTGGGGATCGCGACCGTCTACCAGGACCTCGCGATCTGCGACAACCTCGATGTCGTCGCCAACCTCTTCCTCGGCCGCGAGCAGGTCCGCGCGCCGCTCGCCGGCCGGCTGCGGCGGCTCTCGAACGCCGCGATGGAGCAGCGCACGCAGCAGGTGCTGGCCGACCTGTCGGTGACGACGCTGACCGACCTGCGGCGCCCCGTCTCGGGGCTGTCGGGCGGTCAGCGTCAGGCGGTCGCGGTCGCGCGCGCCGTGCTGTGGGGGTCGAAGCTCGTGCTGCTCGACGAGCCGACCGCCGCGCTCGGCGTCGAGCAGACCGACATGGTGCTGGGACTCGTGCGCTCCTTGGCGGAGCGCGGCCTCGGCGTGATCGTGATCTCGCACAACCTCTCCGACGTCTTCCGCGTCGCCGACCGCATCGCGGTCCTGCGGCTCGGCAGAAACGCCGGCACGTTCGTGCGCGCCGAGAGCGAGCCCGACGACGTCGTCGCGGCGATCACCGGCGGCCGTCTGCTGTCAGGGGCGAAGGCATGAGCGCCGTTCCGACCCCCACCGACGCGCCGACCGACGCCCCCGCCCCGCGCGTGGGCCTCGGCACGCGCCTCGGCGCCGCCCGCGACGCCGACTGGGGCCCGGTCCCCGTGATCGTCGGCCTCGCCGTGATCTGGATCGTCTTCCAGCTCTTGAACGAGAACTTCCTCAGCGCCCGCAACCTCTCCAACCTGGTGCTCCAGGTCGGCGTCGTCGGGATGCTGTCGCTCGGGGTCGTGCTGGTGCTGCTGATCGGCGAGATCGACCTCTCGCTCGGCACGCTCGCCGGCATGTGCGCCGCGCTGATGGCGGTGCTGCTGACCAACGACGGCTGGCCGGTGTGGGCCGCGATCGCGGCGGCGGTCGCCGTCGGCGCCGCCGCCGGACTGCTGCAGGGCGGGATCTCGGTGATCGTCGGCGTGCCGTCGTTCGTCGTCACGCTCGGCGGCTTCCTCGCCTGGCAGGGCGTGCAGCTGACCCTGCTCGGCAACGCCGGCGAGCTGCGCGTCGAGGACGAGTTCGTGCGCGGGATCGCCAACAGCTACCTGCCGAGCTGGCTCGCGTGGGGCCTGCTGGCGGTCGCGGCCGCGGGCTGGTGGGCCGACGTGGCGCTGCGGCGCCGCGCGCGCACGCGGCTGGATCTGAAGGTCCGCCCGCTCGCGCGCGACGTCGCCGCCTGCATCGCGCCGGTCGCCTTCGGCGCGCTCGTCGTCGCCTACCTCGACGGCTACTTCGGCGTGCCGTGGCTGCTGGTGCTGCTGGGCGGGATCGCGGTCGCGCTCGGCGCGCTGACGACGCGCACGCAGCTTGGCCGCCACCTGTTCGCGATCGGCGGCGACAGAGAGGCGGCGCGGCGCGCGGGCGTGCGCGTCGACCAGATCCGCGTGCTCGTCTTCGCGCTCGCGGCGGCGCTTGCGGCGATCGCCGGCCTGATCGCCGTCTCGCGCCAGTTCGCCGTCTCGACCGGGACCGGCGGCGGCACGCTGCTGCTGGAGGCGATCGCGGCGGCGGTGATCGGCGGCGCCAGCCTCTTCGGCGGCCAGGGCCGCGTCTACCAGGCGCTGCTCGGCGCGCTCGTGATCGCGAGCGTGGAGAACGGACTCGACCTGCTCGGCAAGCCGTCGAGCACGAAGGACATCGCCACGGGGGCCATCCTCGTGGCGGCTGTGAGCATCGATGCGATCAGCCGGCGCCGGCGCGCCGCGCGTGGCGCTTAGGAGGAGCACCAGTGAGCACTGTCAACTTCCCCGACGGTTTCCTGTGGGGAGCCGCCACCGCCGCCTACCAGATCGAGGGCGCGGCGCAGGAGGGCGGCCGGACGCCGTCGATCTGGGACACCTTCGCGCGCACGCCGGGCAAGGTCCACCACGGCGACACCGGCGACATCGCCTGCGACCACTACCACCGCTGGGAGCAGGACCTCGACCTCGTCGCCTCGCTCGGGCTCGGCGGCTACCGCCTGTCGCTGGCGTGGCCGCGGCTGCAGCCGAACGGCCGCGGGCCGCTCGTGCAGCACGTCGTCGACCACTACAAGCGCGTCCTCGACGGGCTGCGGGAGCGAGATGTCGTCCCGATGGTGACGCTCTACCACTGGGACCTGCCGCAGGACCTCGAGGACGAGGGCGGCTGGACGGCGCGCTCGACCGCCGAGCGCTTCGGCGACTACAGCGAGCAGGTCGCCCGCGCGCTCGGCGACGACGTGCCGTACTGGGTGACGCTCAACGAGCCGTACTGCTCGTCGTTCCTCGGCTACCTGGAGGGGCGCCACGCGCCCGGCGTGAGAAGCATGGCCGCGGCCGTCGCCGCCTCCCACCACCTGATGCTGGGGCACGGCCGCGCGCTGCAGGCGCTGCGCGGGGCGAGGGTGGCCGGCGAGGTCGGCATCACGCTCAACCTCTCCTCGTCCTGGCCGGCGAACGACGACCCGGCCTCGATCGCGGCCGCCAAGCGCGTCGACGGGCGCGAGAACCGCTGGTTCCTCGACCCGCTGCTGCGCGGCAGCTACCCGGCCGACATGGTCGAGCTGCAGAGCGTCGCGACCGACATGAGCTGCGTCAGAGACGGTGACCTGGCGGCGATCTCGGCGCCGCTCGACTTCCTCGGGATCAACTACTACGAGCGCCACTTCGTCAGCCCGAACCCCGACGATCCGCGCGGCTGGATCAAGCAGCCGGATGCCGGCCCGCTGACCGACGGCGGGATCGGCATCCACCCCGACGGTCTGCGCGAGGTGCTCGTGCGCGTCGCGACCGACTACACCGACCTGCCGCTGTACGTGACCGAGAACGGCGCCGCCTTCGCCGACTACGTCGACCCGGAGGGCGCGGTCGACGACGTCGAGCGCGTCGACTTCCTCGACGGCCACTTCCGCGCGACCGCGCAGGCGATCGAGCAGGGCGCCGACGTGCGCGGCTACTTCGTCTGGTCGCTGATGGACAACTTCGAGTGGGCCGAGGGCTACTCGAAGCGGTTCGGGATCGTCTACGTCGACTACCGCACGCAGGAGCGGATCCCGAAGCGCAGCGCGCTCTGGTACCGCGACGTCGTGCGCGCCAACGCCGTCGGAGGTGAATTGCAGCAGCAGACGTAATCCCGGCGCCGCTCCCGGCAGAGAGGGGGCGTGAACGAGATCAGGAAGGTTGCAATCGGCGCGCTGGTCGCGGGCGGGCTGCTCGCCGTCGCCGGCCTCGCGCCGCCGACGGCGGGCGCTGTCATCGACGGCGAGCGCGTGGCGATCGCGGACGCGCCGTGGGCCGTCTCGACCGGCCGCGTGATCAGACGGCGCTGGGAGCACTTCTGCACGGCGACGGTGATCGGGCCGCGGCGGCTGGCGACGGCGCGGCACTGCGTCGAGCACGACGACACGTGGAGCCTGCTCATCATGAGCGGCAGCGACGACCCGCGCGGAGCGCCCGGCCGCAGAACGACGGTCGCGCACGTCTGGACGCCGACGCTCGCCAACCTCTTCGCGACCAACAGAGGGCTGCGCTCCGACCTCGCCGTGATCGAGACGGTCGACGAGCTCGGCGCCCCAGTGCTGCCGCTCGCCCCGGCGGGGACGACGGCGGCGCCGGCGGAGCCGGTCTTCGCCTACGGCTTCGGCAACACGACCGACGGCGAGGCGGCGGTCGGACCGCCGCTGCTGCGGCGCGCCGCGAAGTTGATGCACACGCGCGCCGAGTGCGCCGAGTCGGACTTCGGCCTCGAACCGACGGCGCTCTGCGCGCGGCGCGCGCCGGGACCGGCCGGCGGCCTGCTCGGCTCTGGTGACTCCGGTGGCGGGCTGGTGCGCCAGGGCGCGGCCGGACCGGAGCTGCTCGGCGTCAACTCGGCGGTGACCGGCGGCATGCTCGGCGACCAGCTCGGCGGCTTCGCCTCGGTGCCGGCGCTGCACGACTTCCTGACGCATCCGGAGCGCGGTCACGAGCTGCCGCTGCCGGTCGGAAGAGCTGTGATCAGAGGCAGAGCGCGCGTCGGCGAGCGCGTCCGCTGCTCGGCGCGCTGGTCGCAGCCGATCAGAAGCCTGGATGTCCACTGGATCGTGACGGGCAGAGCGGCGAGACCGCTGCGGACGACGACGGGACCGCAGCCGTGGAAGGTGCCGCCGTCGGCGCGCGGCAGCAGGCTGACATGCGAGGCGACCGGGCACGTGACGCTCGACTACGCCTCGCGCACCGCACCGTCGAGAGCCGTCACGGTGACGAGATGAAGGGGAGCATGACGATGCGCAGGAATGGTTCCAACGGGCGCTGGCGCGCGACGCTGCGCGCCGTCGCGGCGCTGACAGTGGTGGCAGCGCCGGCGGCCGTCGTGCCGGACGCCGCCGAGGCGGCGCCGCTGGCCTTCGCGCCGTGCGCGGAGAAGGCGCAGGCCGGCTGGGAGTGCGCGACGCTGTCCGTTCCGCTCGACCACAGTGGCGCGACCCCGGGGACGCTCGAGCTGCGCGTGCAGCGGCTGGCGCACGACGGCCCGCCGCGCGGTAAGGCGCTCGTCAATATCGAGGGCGGTCCCGGCGGCTCGACGACCGCTCGCTCGGCGCAGACGAGACGGCTGCTCGGCGCGGTGACGGCCAAGCACGGCTACGACCTGATCCTGCTCGACACGCGCGCGACCGGCGCCAGCCGCCCGCAGGAGATCGCGCTCGGGACCTCGCGCTTCTACTCGACCGCGGACACCGTTCGTGACCTCGAGCTGATGCGGCAGGGGCTGGGGATCGAGAAGCTCGCGTTGATGGGGACCTCGTACAGCACCCTGTATGTGACCGAGTTCGCGCGCACCTTCCCGCAGCGGACCGATCGCGTGATCGCCGACTCGCCGCTGGGGCCGGCAGGTCCCGACCACTTCGGCGCCGTGACGGCCGCCGCGGCGCTGCCGGTGCTGCGCGACATCTGTCGCCGCAGCGCCTGCCCCGGCGGGCCCGGGGCGGCCGTGCGCGATCTCGAGACGGTGATCGCGAGAGCGAAGAGAGGGCTCTTCTGGATTCCCGAGGCGATGGTCTGGAGAGGCAGACGGATGAGAGACGTGCGGATGGGCGTGCAGTGGGGCACGCTGCTCACCCTCATGGTCGGAGCCGACGAGGCGACCGCGCGCTTCGCGCAGCTGCCGATCAGGCTGCGCGACGCGGCGCGCGGCGAATGGCGCACCCTCGGTCGCGACGTCGGCGGGGCGAGAGAGAGCAGCACGCCGATCAATCCCGATGTCACGCGCATCACGCGCTGCCTCGACGCGCGCGTGCCGTGGCCGTTCGAGGCGCCGTTCGAGCAGCGCAGCGCGCCGGTGAAGGCGCTGGAGGCGCAGGTGCCGCTGGCGTCGCTGAAGCCGTGGAACCCGAAGCTGATCGGGAACGGGCCGCTGTGGGGCTGCGTCGAGTTCGGCCCGTCCGGCCTGCCGGGCGCGATCAAGGGCGGCGCGGTGCCCGCCGTGCCGGGCCTGATCCTGCAGGGCGCGTGGGATCTGCGCACGCCGGCGGCTGACGCGCGCGCGCTCGCCGCGGCGTGGCCCAGCGCGACGCTCGTGCTGGCGCCCGGCACCGGCCACGGCGTGCTGCGGGCGGCGACGACCTGCGCGACCGTGGCGGTCGACGCGCTGCTCGCCGGGCAGCAGGCCGACGGGGACGCCTGCGCCGAGCTGGAACCGGTCGCCGCGCCACTGCTGGTCGGCGCCGAGCCGGAGGACCTGAGAGCGCTGCCGGGCGCGCCGAGAGCGGTCGCGAAGACGGCCCACGCGGTCGTCGCGACGATCCACGACGCCGAGGTCGCGGTCGCCGCCGCCGCGCCGCGCGGCGGCGTCACTCAGCCACCGGGGATCGCCGACGGCTTCGCGAGAGCGACCCGCAGAGCGGGAGCGCCGACGGTGATCCGGCTGTCCGGCTACGCGCTCCAGGACGGGCTGCTGCTCGACGGCACCGTCACGGTCAGATCGACGACCGCGTACGCCGCCCAGCTGAAGCTGAGCGGCAGACACAGCGGCAGCGTGAAGATCGCCGGCGGCCGCATGAGCGGCACGATCGACGGCAGAAAGCTCGATCTGCGCCTGCGCGGCGCGCTCGCCAGACCGGCGGTGACGCGCTTCGGGTGACGGGACGCGGCGGATGACCGTCATCGAAGGCTCGTTCAGCGAGCCCCAGATGACGGTCCTCCGGCCGAGCGGGTCCGCTACCGCTTCAGCGCGACGTTCAGGCTGGCGCCGGCGCCGCTGATCGTCAGCGTCACGCGCTTGGCGCGCTTCAGCGAGCGTCTGGCCGCTCGCGTGAAGCGCAGCGTCACGGTCGCGCTGCCGTTCTTGCCGGCTCTCGCACGGCCGCTGGCGACGACGCGCTTGCCGGCGCGGGCGGTGAGCGCGACTCTGGCGCCGGCGGCGGCGCCGCTGACGCGCACGGCGACGCCTCGCGCGAGCGCGGCACGCAGCTTGACGGCGGCGGTCGCCTTCAGCGTGGCGCGGGCGCCCGGGCGCTGTCTCGCGCTCGGGTCGACGCCCGGCTGCGCTCTGCCGGGGCCGGGAGCGGGGCCGCTTCCGCCGGCGCGCTCGACCGTCTCGCAGTCGGGCGCGACGACGTCGGCGGCGTCGGCGACGACGCGGTCGGTGCCGGCGCCGCAGGTGATGCTGTCGACCTCGCCGTCGCGCGCGAGCACGGTGTCGTTGCCGTACGGGGACTTGCACCACAGCGGGCCGCAGTCGCCGCCGCGCAGGTCGGCCGAGACGGTGTCGCGGCCGGCGCCGGGGTCGATCGTGTCGTCGCCGAAGCTGCCGTCGACGTCGTCATTGCCGGCACCGCCGTTGACGACGTCGTTGCCCTCGCCGCCCTGGACGACGTCGTCGCCGCCGCCGGCGTCGATCCGCACCGGGTTGGTCAGCTGGTGGAACTCGATCTTCTCGGCCGCGTCGGTGCCGGTCACCGTCGCCGGCAGCGACAGGTCGAGCTGCTCGACGCCGCGCACCTCGTCGCCCTCGCCGGGGCGGCCGTCGTCGGCGCCGCCGCCGAGCGTGATCGCGACCGCCAGCGGGGCGGAGTAGTGGCTGTGCCAGTCGCTCTCGATCCGGTCGAAGCCGGCACCGCCGTCGATCACGTCCTTGCCGAGCTCGTCGAAGTGGCCGTCGCCGGAGAGCAGGTCGTCGCCGGGCCCGCCGTCGAGCCGGTCGCTGCCCTGCCCGCCCTCCAGCACGTCGCGGCCGTCGCCGCCGCTCACCACGTCGTCGCCCTGGTAGGGCAGCAGTCTGTCGTCGCCGGCGCCGCCGTCGAGCGTGTTGGCGACCTCGTTGCCCTGCAGCTCGTCGTTGCCGGCGCCGCCGAGCTGCGTGACCGGCGTCGTGACGCCGGTCGAGACGTAGCCCTGGTCGTCGCCGTCGCCGAGGTCGACGCGCACGCCGGCCGCCGTCACCGGGCACTGGACGGTGACCGCGCCGTACCACTCCTCGCGTCTGCACTCGGCCGGCACGTCGGCGCCGGCCTGGCCGAAGTTGTCGTGGAGCGTGAAGGTCGCGCCGTCGTCGGAGCCCTGCACGCCGACGCGGTTGACCTCGCCGGGCGCCGCGGTGTAGACGATCGTGCCGGCGCCGTCGCGCGTGACGGTCGCGGCCGGCGCGAGCGCGGGGCTGAGCGCGCAGGCGACGGTGGCGGCGCAGAGCGCGCCGAGGGCGGGCTGCAAGGTGCGGCGGAGCGGCTGACGCATCGGGATCTCTCTCCAGTTCACGGTCGGGCGGGGCCTGACCGTGAGCCTCCCGCCGCGGCGGCGGGGGCGGTATCGAGGGAACCCCCGACCCGCCCCGCGCGACCCCCTGGGGGCCCGCTCACGCCAGCGTGGCCGGGTCAGCGGGGCGCGAGCCGCGTCGGTCGTGCGCTGACCACGATCCGCCGGTCGCTCGACGGGACCGTCGAGGTCTGCAGGCGGAGCAGCTCGCTGCGTCCGCCGCGGAGGATCGACAGGTCCCGCTCGGAGACGAGCCGGCGTCCGGTCACGCGGTAGGTGGCGGTCGCGTACGGCAGCGTGAGGACGACGGTGTCGCCGCGTCGCAGCTTGGCCACCGGTCCGAACGGACCGCCGTGACTGCGGTTGTGGCCGGCGAGGTAGATCAGGCGCCCCTCGCCCGGCAGCCATGACCGCTGGTACCAGCCGGGGCCACGGTCGATCGTCTCCTGATCGAGCCCGGCGCGCACGAGCGGTCGGCGTCTCGCGCGCGGGAACGAGATCCGCGCGACCGGTTCGCCGGCGCGCAGGCCGCGGCGGTAGGCGGCGGCGCGCGCCCGGATCGTCGTCGCGGCGGCGGCCGGCGGCGCGGCGACCGTCGACGCTGTTCGCGCGGCAGCCGTTGGCGCGCCGATCGGCGAGGCGGCAGCCGTTGGCGCGGCAGCCGGCGACGTGGCGAGCGTGGATGTGGCGGCCAGCGACACGGCGATCGCAAGCGCGCCCCAGGTCGCCCTGACTACCCGGCTCCTGTCGCTGGCAGGCCGCATCCCGGCAACGTAGCGTGGCGCTCGCCGGCCGGCGCCGCTCGACAGCGGCCGGGTGCGCGACACTTCGCCGCGATGAACTTCGCGCGCGACGTGGTCGACGCGGCCGATCCGGGTCGCCTGGCGCTGATTGAGCTGACACGCGATGGCGAGCGGCGGGAGTGGTCGTTCGGCGCGGTCGCCGACGGCTCCGCGCGGCTGGCGGGAACGCTCGTGCGCAGCGGCGTGGGGCGCGGCGACGTCGTGATGACGCTCGTCGGCAACCGCGTCGAATGGGTGCTGACGATGGTCGCCTGCTTCCGCATCGGCGCCGTCGTGCTGCCGTGCACCGAGCAGCTGCGGGCGAAGGACCTGCGGCTGCGGCTCGACGCCGCGCGGCCGGCGCTGGTGATCTGCGACGAGCGCAACGCGGCCGAGCTGGCGGCGGCGAGACCGGGCTGCCCGGTCCTGCTGGTGCCCGACCCGACGCTGCTGAAGGGGCCGCCGGTCGCGGCCGTCGAGCTGGCGCCGGACGATCCCTGCCTGATCACCTTCACATCCGGCACCGCGGGCGAGCCGAAGGGCGTCCTGCACGCGCAGCGCTACCTGGCCGGCCAGCGGCTGCAGGCCGAGCACTGGCTCGACGCACGTCCCGGCGAGCTGGTCTGGTGCACGGCGGCGTCGGGCTGGTCGAAGTCGGCCCGCAACGTCTTCGTCGCGCCGTGGCTGCGCGGCGCCGCGGCGCTGCTGCACGACGGCCGCTTCGACCCGCACGAGCGGCTGGAGCTGCTGGAGCGCGAGCGCGTGAACGTGCTCTGCATGGCGCCGACCGAGTACCGCGTGATCGCCAAGCGCGCCGAGCCGCGGCCGCTGGCGCCGCTGCGCGGCCTCGTCGCCGCGGGGGAGGCGCTCAACCCCGAGGTGCTGCGGCTGTGGCAGGAGCAGACCGGCCTGACGATCCGCGACGGCTACGGCCAGACGGAGACCGGCCAGCTGACCGGCACGCCGCTCGGCGAGGCGATCCGCCCCGGCTCGATGGGTCGCCCGCTGCCCGGCGTCGGGTTGACGATCGACGACGGCGAGCTGGTCGCGGACCCGGCGACGATCCCGACGTTCTTCCTCGGTTACCTGGGACTGCCGCCGCACGAGGCGAGCGAGCCGTGGCGCACCGGCGACCGCGTCTGCGCCGACGACGACGGCTTCCTCTACTTCGAGGGCCGCACCGACGACGTGATCATCTCCGCCGGCTACCGGATCGGCCCGTTCGAGGTCGAGTCAGCCCTGGTCGCGCACGCGGCCGTCGCGGAGGCCGCCGTCGTCGCCGCACCGGACGAGGAGCGCGGCGCGATCGTGCGCGCGGTGATCGTGCTGCGCGACGGCCACGCGCCCTCCGACGCGCTCGTGCGCGAGCTGCAGGAGCACGTCAAGCAGGAGACGGCGCCGTACAAGTACCCGCGCCGGATCGACTTCGCCGCCGAGCTGCCGAAGACGGCGAGCGGCAAGACCCGCCGCGCGCTGCTGCGCGAGCAGGGGTAGTTCAGCCCCCCGGCCCGCAGGAGCTGCGCACGATCAGCTCCGTTCTCAGGCGCGTGCGCTTGGGAGTGCTGTCGTCGCCGCGCAGGCGTGCGAGCAGGCGCGCGCCGACGGCGCGGCCCAGCTCGGCGACCGGCTGCGCGACGACCGTGATCGGAGGGTCGACGAGCGTCGTCCACTCCAGCTCGTCGAAGGCGACCAGCGCCACGTCGTCGGGGATTCTCAGCCCGAAGTCGCGGATCGCGCGGACGGCGCCGGCGGTCATGAAGTTGTTGAGCGTGAAGAGCGCGCGCGGGCGGTCGGGCCGCTCCAGCAGCACGCGCGCCGCGTCGTAGCCGCCGGCGCGCGTCGAGGGGCCGACCGAGACGAGGCCGGGATCGGGCTCTATCCCGGCGTCGCGCAGCGCCTTGCGGTAGCCGCGCAGGCGCTCGGCGGTCGAGGAGATCTCGTCGGCGTCGCTGACGACGCCGATGCGGTCGTGGCCGAACTTCAGCAGGTGCTCGATCGCGGTGCGGGCGCCGCCGGCGTTGTCGACCATCACCGCGTCGACCTGGAGGCCGCGGATCGCGCGGTCCATCAGCACGAGCGGGCGGTTGTCGCTCTCCAAGACTCTGAGGTGGTCGCCGTCGTTGCCGCTGACCGGGGCGACGACGAGGCCGTCGACGAGCTGGGTGCGGAGGACGTCGATCGCGCGGCGCTCGCGCTCGAGGTCCTCGTCGGAGTTGGCGAGCAGCAGCGTGTAGCCCTCCTCCTCGACGACGTCGGCGAGGCCGCGCGCGGCGGCGGCGAAGAAGGGGTTCTCGATGTCGCCGACGACGAGGCCGATCGTGCGCGTCGAGCCGGAGACGAGGGCGCGCGCGACGTTGTTGGGCCGGTAGCCCAGCTCCTGGGCGGCGTCGAGCACCGCCCTTCTGGAGGCCGCGCCGACGTAGCCGTAGCCGCCGAGCGCGCGCGCCGCGGTCGCCTGCGACACCTCCGCGCGTGCCGCCACATCTCGAATGGTCACCACCACGGGCGCGAGCATACACGGCCGGCGGGGTGTGAGAGCGCTCTCAGCCACTGTCGAAAGATCTCCGGCCGGATGTTGGCCAAATGTCATGAGAGCGTTATCAGAGATGTGTTAGTCTGCCGCGCAGCGCTCATCTGAGAGCGCTATCAGAAGCACGGTGGCAGTCACGGTGAACGGCTCCCGCCTCGCATTGCAAGGAGAGGAAGAGGCATTGTCTGACGGCGAGCGATTCGTCGCGCTCGGCGACAACTGCGTGGACCACTACCGGGCGCTCGGCGTCCGCGCCGCGGGCGGCAATGCCGTCAACGTCGCGGTCAACTGGGCGCGCGCGGGTCTTCGCAGCGGGTACATGGGAGCGGTGGGACCGGATCCTGACGGCGACCTGCTGCGCACCGAGATCGCCGCGCAGGGCGTCGACGTCAGCCGCCTGCACACGCTCGACGGCGCCACCGGCGTGACGCTGATCGAGCTGACGGCCGACGGCGAGCGCGTGCTCGCGCACGAGGACTTCGGCGTCACCGCCGACTACCGGCCCGACGCGGCCGACCTCGACTTCGCGGCCGGCGCCGCGATCGCGCACTGCTCGACGCTGACCGACTTCCGCGCCGCGGTGCTCGGCCTCGCGCAGCGCGGCGTGCCGGTCAGCTACGACTTCTCGACCCGCCACGAGCTGGAGGGTCTCACCGGGATCGACGTCGCCTTCTACTCGTGGGAGGCGACCGCCGACGACGGCGCCCGCGCGCTGCTGCGCCAGGCGCTCGCCGGCGGCGCGCGCCATGCCGTCGTCACCTGCGGCCGCCACGGCAGCCTCGCCGGCAGCGCCGAGGAGATCGTCTTCGTGCCCGCGCGCGAGGTCGAGGTCGTCGACACGCTCGGCGCGGGTGACAGCTACATCGCCGCGTTCCTGCGGGCGCTGCTGGAGCGGCGCCCGCTGATCGAGTGCGCGGCGCGCGGAACCGACGCGGCGGCGGAATGCTGCGGGCGGTTCGGAGGCTTTCCTCAGGCGGCGACCGCGGCGGTCTCGGCCGCCGTGGAGCAGGCCGGTTCAGTGGCAACGAAGCAAAGGAGGACCGACGATGGGGACAAGTGACGTCCCCGTGCTCCGGGCGACCGGGGTCACGAAGCGCTTCGGCCACGTCGAAGCGCTGCGCGGCGCGAACCTCGACGTTCGCGCCGGCGAGGTGCATGCCCTGCTCGGCGACAACGGCGCCGGCAAGTCGACGCTCGTGAAGATGCTCTCCGGCGTCTACCAGCCCGACGACGGCACGATCGAGATCGACGGCAGAGCCGTCCGCTTCGGCTCGCCCAGAGAGGCGCAGGAGAACGGCGTCGAGACCGTCTACCAGGACCTCGCGCTCGCCTCGACGCTGCCCCCGGGCGACAACGTCTTCCTCGGCCGGGAGCTGCTCAAGCCCGGCCTGCTCGGCAAGCTCGGCTTCGTCGACCGCCCGACGATGCGCCGTCGCGCCGCCGAGGAGCTGGCGACCGTCGGCGCGCGCGTGCCGTCGGCGACCGTCCCGGTCGGCTCGCTCTCGGGCGGCCAGCGGCAGGCGGTCGCGATCTCGCGCTCGCTGATCTGGGGCCGCCGGCTGCTGATCATGGACGAGCCGACCGCCGCGCTCGGCGCCAGACAGACGCACTTCGTGCTGGAGCTGATCAAGAAGGTGCGCGACGACCGCGGGATGGCGATCCTGCTGATCTCGCACTCGCTGCCCGACGTCTTCGAGGTCGCCGACCGCGTCACCGTGCTGCGCCTCGGCGAAGCCGTCATGACCGAGCCGATCGCCAACTGCACGACAGAGTCGCTGCTCGGCGCGATCACCGGCGGCCTCACGCTCGGACCGAAGAAGGAGAAGGCATGAGCGCCACCGCCGAGACGCAGGCGCGGCAGCCGGCGCCGCCGGAGGCCGATCGCAAGGCCGAGCGCGCGCAGAAGCGCGCGGAGCGGTTCGAGAGCCTGACGATCGCCGCGATCCTGCTGATCATCATCGCGATCTTCGCGGTGCTCGCGCCGGAGGGCTCGTTCCTCACGCTCGACAACCTGAGAAACGTCGCGCTCGACGCCTCCGCGATGCTGATCCTCGCGGCCGGCATGACCTTCCTGCTGATCGCCGCCGGGCTCGACCTCTCGATCGGCGCGATGGTCGTCTTCTCGGCCGTCGTCTCGGCGAAGGTGATGCTGTGGGTCGCCGGCGACGTGACGCCGGACGTCGCGCAGATGGACCATCCGCACCTCGCGCTCGCGCTCGTGCTCGGCATCTTCGCCGCGCTCGGGATCGGGCTGCTGTGGGGGATGGTCAACGGTCTCCTCAGCGTCAAGGCGAAGATCCCGGCGTTCATCGCCACGCTCGCCACCTCGGGCGTGATCCTCGGCCTCGCGCAGGTCTGGACCGGCGGCCTCAACGTCACCGGCGCGCCGATCCAGCTGCAGGAGTTCTTCGGCCTCGGCTCGCTCTTCGACGCGATCCCGTGGCCGGTCGTCGTCGCGATCGTCGTGACGGGCGGGCTGTGGATCGTGCTCGCCTTCACGCGCTTCGGCCTGCGCACGTACGCGATCGGGGCCAACCCCGACGCGGCCCGCCGCGCCGGCATCAACGTCAACCGCCACCTGCTGATCCTCTACATCATGATGGGCGTGCTCGCCGGCATCGTCGGCGTGATCGACCTGGCGCGCTTCAACACCGCGTCGGTCTCCGGCCACACCGAGGACGCGCTCGCCGCGATCTCGGCGGTCGTGATCGGCGGCACCTCGCTGTTCGGCGGCCGCGGCCGCATGTCCGGCACCGTCATCGGCGCGCTGATCCCGGCCGTGCTGCTGAACGGCTTCGTGATCATGGCGATCGACCCCTTCTGGCAGAACGTCGCCGTCGGCCTGGTCCTGCTGGCCGCCGTCTACGTCGACCAGCTGCGCCGCCGCAAGGCCCAACAAGTCTGACCCGTCGTGTTTCCCCTGCCTCACAAGGAGAGTGCTGTGTCCAAGATGATGCGCGCGATTGCGAGCCTGGCCCTGGTGGCGCTCGCGGCGCTCGTGCTGGCCGCCTGCGGCAGCTCAGACGACGACGACTCGTCGACGTCGAGCGGTTCTGCCACGAGCGGCTCCGCGACGACCGGAGGCGGCGAGGCCGCCTCGGGCGAGAGAGCGAGAAAGTCGTACAAGATCGCCCTGATCACCAACGAGGAGTCGTCCTTCTACATCACGCTCAACGCCGGCGCTCAGGCCGAGGCCGAGAAGCTCGGCGTCGAGGTCGACTGGCAGGCCCCGCGCACGCCTGACCTGCCGTCGCAGACGGCGACGCTGCAGTCCGTGCTCGCGCGCAGACCCGACGGCGTGCTGATGACGGCCGTCGACAGAACCGGCATGGTCGCGCCGATCCGTCAGCTGCAGTCGCAGGACATCCCCGTGATCATGCTCGACTCCGACGTCGCCGACAGATCGGTCCGGATGGCCTTCATCGGGACCAACAACGAGGCGGCGGGCAGACTGGCCGCGGAGACGATGGACGGGCTGCTCGACGGCAGAGGCAAGGTCGCCTACGAGGGCTACGTGCCCGGCATCGAGAGCGTCGACCAGCGCGAGGCCGGCTGGAGAGCGGGCCTCGCCGGGCTCCCGGGCCTCGAGTCCGTCGGGCAGACCTACGACAGAGGTGACCTCGCCGACGTCGCCGCCAACGTCAACGGCCTGCTGCGGCGCGATCCCGACCTCGGCGGCATCTTCGCCTCCTGGACGAACGCCGCGATCGGCACCGCCCAGGCGGTCCAGAACGCCGGCAAGACCGACGACGTCAACGTCGTCGCGATGGACGCCGACCAGCAGGAGGTCACGCTCCTCAGAACCGGCGCGATCGACGCGCTCGTCGTGCAGCAGGTCTTCACCGCCGGCGAGCTCGGCGTCAGACAGATGGTCGAGTACCTCGAGAACGGCACGAGACCGACCGACACGCTGCTCGACCCGGTGATCGCGACGAGAGAGAACGTCGACGACGAGGAGATCAGAAAGCTCCTCTACCGCGCGGCGGAGTAGCGAGACGTGGCGGGCAGGGACGCCATGCGCCGGGAGACGATCCGGCTCGGCGGCGGCATGCGCGGTGACGAGGGAGCGGGAGCCCCTCCGCATCGATCGCTGTGGCTGCTGGAGTCGCTCGACGTCCCGGACGGACCGGGCGCGCCGTTCTCAGGGGACCTGTCCCCACTCCTGGGAGCGGCGCGCGCCGACGTCGCGATCGTCGGCGGCGGCTACGTCGGGCTGTGGACGGCGCTGGAGCTGAAGAAGCGCGAGCCGGCGCTGGAGGTCGCGCTCCTGGAGGGCGACGTCTGCGGCGGCGGCGCCTCCGGGCGCAACGGCGGCCAGATCCACTCCTGGTGGGAGCGGCTCGGCGGCCTGTCCGCCGTCTGCGGAACCGAGGAGGCGGTGCGCCTGGCGCGCGCCTCCGAGGAGGCGCTCGACGTGCTGCAGCGCCTCTCCGACGACGGGCTCGACTTCGACCTGCGTCGCGACGGCTGGGTCTGGACGGCGACGACGCCGGTCCAGCTCGGCGCGTGGGAGCAGGTGCTGGAGCGCGTCGCCCGCCACGGCGGCTCGCCGTATGAGCGGCTGACCGCCGAACAGGTCGCCGAGCGGACCGGTTCGCCGGTCCACCTCGGCGGCATCTGGGAGCGCACCGGCGGCACCGTCCATCCGGCAAAGCTGGTGCGCGGTCTGCGCCGGCTTGCGCTGGAGGCCGGCGTGCGGATCCACGAGCACACGCGCGTGCGCGCGATCGAGCCCGGCGCCGGTGCGCCGGGCGCGGTCACGCGCGTCGTGACCGAGTCCGGAGCGACGCTCGACGCCGCGCGCGTCGTGCTCGCCTCCGGCGCGTGGGCGGCTGCGCTGCCCGAGTTCGCCAACCGCATGTTCGTCGTCGCCAGCGACGTGATCGCGACGCGCCGCGCGCCCGAGCGGCTCGACGCGATCGGCTGGGACGACGGCGCCGCGATCTGCGACTCGCAGATGCGCGTCCTCTACTACCAGCGCACCCCCGAGGGCCGCGTCGTCTTCGGTCGCGGCGGCGGCGCCGTCGCGCTGAACGGGCGGATCGGTCGCGGCTTCGACCGCTCCGAGCGGTTCGCGCGCGACGCGACGCAGGCCTTCCGGCGCGTCTACCCGATGCTGGCCGACCTCGCGATCGAGCAGTCGTGGTCGGGCCCGGTCGACCGCACGCTCGCGCACGTGCCGCTGTTCGGGCGGCTGAGAGCGAACCCGAGTGTGCTGTACGGCGTCGGCTGGAGCGGCAGCGGCGTCGCGCAGTCGGTGATCGGCGGCAGAATCCTCGCCTCGCTCGCGCTCGACGCCGACGACGAGTGGTCGCGCAGCGGCCTCGTCGACCAGCCGCCGCTGACCTTCCCGCCCGACCCGATCCGCTGGGCCGGCGCGCAGCTGGTGCGCAGCGCGGTGCAGCGCAAGGCGCGCGCCGAGGACGCCGGCCGCACGCCGCGCTGGATCGACCGCCGCATCGCGGCGCTGACACCTGGTCTTCCCGAAGGAGAGGGTCGGACATGACCCGCGAGACAGTCGAAGCGCGCGTGCGCGCGGCGGTCGAGGCGCATGCCGAGGAGGCGTTCGCGCTGCTGGAGCAGCTCGTCGCGATCGACTCGACCAACCCCGACTTCCCCGGCATCGACCGCGCCGCCGCGCTCGGCGGCGAGGGCCGCTGCACGGCGCTGCTCGGCAGGCGCTACGGCGAGCTGGGACTGCGCTGCGAGACGGTCGCGTCCGACCCCGAACGGCCGAACCTCGTCGCCGTGCTGGAAGGCTCCGGCGGCGGCCGCTCGCTGATCCTCAACGGTCACGTCGACACCGTTCCGCCGGTCCGTCGCGAGACGTGGGCGATGGCCGACCCGTGGACGCCCGAGCGGCGCGACGGGAGGCTGTACGGCCTCGGTGCGACCGACATGAAGAGCGGCGTGACGGCGGCCTGGCTGGCGGTTCGCGCGCTGCGCGAGGCCGGCGTCGCGCTCGCCGGCGACCTGCTCGTGCAGTGCGTCGTCGGCGAGGAGCAGATGCAGCACACGCTGGGCACGAGCGCGGTCCTCGACGCCGGCTTCGACGGGCGTCGTCCGGCGAGCGGCGGCGATGCCGAGCCCGCGGTCGGCGCGATCGTGCTGGAGCCCAGCTCCTCGCCCCGCCCGCTGTCGCTCTCGACGACCTCGGCCGGCAACTGGGTCTTCCGCGTCACCGTGCGCGGCCGCGCGACCCACGCCGGCAACCGCGCCAGCGCGATCCGCGCCGGCGGCGAGGGCGCCGCGCTCGGCGTCAACGCCGTCGAGAAGGGGCTGCTGCTGGTGCGGGCGCTGCTGGAGCTGGAGCAGGAGTGGGGACAGACGAGATCGCACCCCGCCTTCGCGCCGGGCTTCTTCGCGATCAACCCCGGCTCCTTCCACGCCGACGCCGGCACGCCCAGCCCCGCGTACCTCGCCGACCGCGCCGAGTTCGACGTGCTCGCCTGGTACCCGCCCGACGCCGATCCCGAGGCGGTCCGCGGCGAGCTGGAGCAGCATCTGCAGGTGGCGGCGGAGCTCGACCCGTGGCTGCGCGTCAACCCGCCGGCGGTCGAGTGGCTCGGCAACTGGCCGCCCGCGTCGACCGCCTGGGAGGAGCCGCACGTGCAGGCGCTCGCGCGGGCGCACGAGCGCGTCACCGGCGACGCCGTCGCGGCGCCATCGGCCGCCAACCCGAGCGGCTTCCCGGCCGTCACCGACGCCTCCTTCCTGGAGGCGGCGGGGATCCCGACCGTCGTCTACGGACCGGGCGACCTGCGCCGCGCGCACGCCGCTGACGAGCACGTCGCGCTCGCCGAGATCGTGACCTGCGCGGCGGCCGTCGCACTCGCCGCGATCGACTTCTGCGGGCTGGCCGGCGACGACGCCGCGGCCGGCGCGGAGGGCGCCCGCTGATGCCCGCGCTCGACTTCGCGGCGAACATCGGCCTCGCCGCCAAGCGCTGGCCGGAGACGGCGGCGTGGGCGCAGGTGCTCGCCGACGCCGGCATCGACAGCGCGCAGTTCACCTTCGACCTGCTCGATCCCGGCCTCGTCGACGACCTCGACGCCTTCCGCCGCGTGCGCGCGGAGGCCGAGGAGAACGGGGTCGCGATCAGCTCTGCCTTCACCGGCGCCGGCACGTACGCGCAGAACATGCTCGGCCATCCCGACCCGGCCCTGCGCGCGGCGAGCGAGCGCTGGTACGAGCGCGCGGTGACGGCCGCGGCGGCGCTCGGCGCGCCGGCCGTCGGCGGCCACGTCGGCGCGCTCAGCGTGCGCGAGGCGGCCGACCCGGCGCTGCGCGCGGCGGCGATCGAGCGGACGGTCGACGCCGTCCTGCGGATCGCCGACCGCGCCGCCGCGGCGGGCGTCGACTGCCTGCTGTGGGAGATCATGCCGGTCGCGCGGGAATACCCAGCGACGATGGACGAGGTGCAGGAGCTGATGGAACGCCTGGACCCGCGCGCCGCCGTCCCCGTGCGCCTCTGTCTCGACGTCGGCCACGCCTGCCGCGACGGCGCCGACGACACCGAGCGCGACCCCTACGCGTGGCTGGAGCGGCTCGGCCCGTGGGCGCGCAGCATCCACCTGCAGCAGACCGACGGCGCCGCCGACCGCCACTGGCCGTTCACCGACGAGCACAACGCCGCCGGGATCATCGATCCCGAGCGCGTGCTCGCGCTCGTCGCGCGCCTGCCGCAGGCGCGCGTCGAGCTGGCGCTCGAACCGATCCCCGCCCCCGAGACCCCCGACGCGCAGGTCGCCGACGACCTGCGCGTCTCCGCGGAGCACTGGCGACCGGCGCTCGACCGCGCCCGCGCCGCCGCTCCCGCATCGACAGACCCGACCAGGAGAACCACCACATGAGCACTCTGCTCGGCATCGACGTCGGCGGCACCTTCACCGACGTGATCGCCTACGACGAGAGAGAGCAGCGCGTGCTCGTCGACAAGGTCAGCTCGACCCCCGCCAACCCCGAGCGCGGCGTGATCGAGGCGATCCGCAAGCTGCGTGAGCAGCGCGGTGTCGAGACCGGCGCGCTCGGCGTCTTCGCGCACGGCTCGACCGTCGCGACCAACGCGCTGCTGGAGCTGAAGCTGGCGCCGACCGCGCTGCTGGTCACCAGAGGCTTCCGCGACGTGCTGGAGATCGGCACGCAGAAGCGCCACGACATGTTCGACCTCGGCCTCGTCAAGCCGGCGCCGCTGATCCCGCGCGAGCTGGTGATCGAGGTCGACGAGCGGCTCGACCGCGAGGGCGCCGTCGTGCGGCCGCTGCGCGACGAGCAGGTAGACGCGCTCGTCGAGGCGGTGCGCGAGAGCGGCGTCCGCGCGATCGCCGTCTGCCTCCTCTTCAGCTTCCAGAACGCGACCCACGAGCAGCGCCTCGGCGCCGCCCTGCGCGAGCGCCTGCCGGAGGTGTCGGTCGCGCTCAGCTCCGACATCTGCCCGGAGATCAAGGAGTACCCGCGCGCCTCCACGACCGTGATCGCGGCTGCGCTGCAGCCGCTGATCGCCGACTACATCGCCGCGCTCGACGGCGGCCTCGCCGATCAGGACGTGAAGGCGCCGTTCTTCGTGATGCAGTCCTCCGGCGGCGTGATGTCGGCGGCCGAGGCGGCCGTCAACCCGCATCGGATGATCCTCTCCGGCCCCGCGGCTGGCGTGATCGCCGCGGCGCGGCTGGCGCAGGTGGAGCAGTACGCCAACCAGATCACGTTCGACATGGGCGGCACCTCGACCGACATCTGCCTGATCGCCGACGGCAGACCGCGGCTGGAGCGCGAGAGCTTCTTCGACGGCCGCCCGGTGAAGGTCCCGCAGGTCGACATCCACACGATCGGCGCCGGCGGCGGCTCGCTCGCCTACGTCGACGGCGGCGGCCTGCTGCGCGTCGGCCCCGAGAGCGCGGGCGCCCAGCCGGGACCGGCCTGCTACGGCCGCGGCGGCACGCGCCCGACGACGACCGACGCGCAGATCGCGCTCGGCCGGATCGACCCGGCGTCGTTCCTCGGCGGCGAGATGGCGCTCGACGTCGAGGCGGCGCGCGCGGCGATCCAGGAGCACGTCGCGACCCCGCTCGGGCTCGACGTCGACCAGGCGGCCGCCGGCATCCTCGACATCGCCGACGCGGTGATGGCGCGCGGCGTCCGCGTCGTCTCCGTCAACCGCGGCTATGACCCGCGCGACTTCTCGCTGCTCGCCTACGGCGGCGCCGGCGCGATGCACGCGCTCAGCGTCGGCAAGCTCGTCGACGTGCCGCGCGTGCTGGTGCCGCCGTACCCGGGCGCCTTCTCCGCCTTCGGGCTCGTCAACGCCGAGCTGCGCCATGACGTCGTGCGCCCGGTCGAGCGGCCGCTCGCCGAGCTGACCGTCGCGCAGGTCGAGGAGCGCTACGTCCCGCTCGTCGCCGAGGCGCGCGAGCGGCTGGCGGCGCTGTCGGGTCTCGCGCGCGACGTGCGCGTCAACCGCATGGCCCGCATGCGCTACACGTGGCAGGACAACGCCGTCGAGCTGACCTTCGACGACGGCACGCTCGACGAGGCGGCGTTGGCCGCGCTCGTGGAGCGCTTCCACGTCGAGCACGACCGCGAGTTCGGCCACTCCAACCCGGCCGAGGCGGTCGAGCTGGTCGCCGTCGGCGTCGCCGCGCTCGGCGACCTGCCGCGGCCGCCGCTGGAGGAGAGCGCCGAGGAGGCCGGCGCACCGGAGCCGCGCGCGACCCGCCGCGTCTTCTTCCGCGAGACCGGCTGGGTCGACGCGCCCGTCTACGAGCGCGCCTCGCTGCGCCCCGGCCAGCGCGCGCTCGGTCCCGCGATCGTCGAGGAGCGCGAGGCGACGACCGTCGTCACCCCCGGCGTCGAGCTGAGCGTCGACCGCTGGAGCAACCTCGTCCTCACCTACCTGCAGGAGGCCAGATGACCGCCGTCAAGGACCCGATCACGACGGAGGTCGTGCGCCACTCGCTGGAGACGATCGCGGAGGAGATGCGCACATCGCTCTACCGCACCGCGATGACCTCGGTCGTGAAGGACATGCTCGACTACTCGTGCGCGCTGTTCGACCCGCGCGGGCGGCTGCTGGCGACCGCGATCGACATCCCGACGCTGCTCGCCTCGATGGGCTCGGCGCTGCGGGCGCTGATCGACAAGTGGGGCGAGGACATCAACCGCGGTGACGTGCTGCTGATGAACCACCCGTACATGGGCGGCGTCCACACCTCCGACGTCAACATCTTCGTGCCGGTCTTCGACGACGCCGACAAGCTCGTCGGCTTCTCCGGCACGGTCGCCCATCACGCCGACTGGGGCGGCCGCCTGCCCGGCACCTGCGCCGCCTCCAACCAGTCGGTCTTCGAAGAGGGCGTGATGTACCCGGCGATCAAGCTGGAGGAGGGCGGCCGGCCCAATCAGGCCGTCTACGACATCATCGGCGCCAACGTCCGCAACCCGACGATGAACCTCGGCGACATCCGCGCGCAGCTCGCCGCCGCGCGCACCGGCGAGCGGCGCCTGGCGCTGCTGGCTGAGCGCCACGGCAGCGACGAGTTCCTCGAGATCATCGACGGCCTGATCGCCTACGCCGCCGCGCGCACGCGCCAGCGGATCGGCGAGCTGGCCGACGGCGTCTACGAGGCCGAGGGCTTCCTCGACAACGACGGCCGCAAGTTCGACGAGCCGGTGCGCGTCCACGCCCGCATCACGATCAGCGGCGAGACGCTGCACGTCGACCTGTCCGGCTCGGCCGACCAGCGCGTCAGCGGCATGAACTGTCCGATCGCGACGACCCGCTCGGACATCCACTACGCCGTCCGCTGCCTGATGGGCGCCGACGTGCCGTTCAACGAGGGCTGCCTGGAGCCGGTCACGCTGGAGGTGCCGAAGGGCAACCTCTTCAACCCCGAGTTCCCGTCCGCGACCAGCGATCGCCACCTCACCTCCGAACGGCTCTGCGACGTGCTGACGCGCGCGCTCGTGCAGGCGGCGCCGGAGGTCGGCTCGGCCGGCTGGTTCAGCGGCTGGCCGGTCTTCATCCCGGAGACGCGCTCGCCGAAGACCGGCCAGAGAGTGGTGCTGCTGGCGCAGGTCGCCGGCGGCGCCGGCGCGACGACCGGCCACGACGGCGGCGACGCGTTGGACGTGCACGCGGCCAACTGCGCGATCATCCCGGCGGAGACGGTCGAGATGAACTACTCGATCCGCGTCGAGCGCTACGAGCTGCAGACCGACAGCGGCGGCGCCGGCCGCCAGCGCGGCGGCCTCGGCATCCGCGCCGACTACCGCGTGCTCGGCGACGAGCCGGTCTTCTGCATCTCGGAGTCCGAGCAGGCCGACCAGCGCTTCGCCGCCCCCGGCCTCGATGACGGCCTCTCCGGCAGAGCGGCCTCGATCCACCTGCTGCGCGACGGCGAGGAGACGCTGCTGCAGAGCAAGGGCGAGTTCATCGTGCAGCCCGGCGACGTCGTCTCGATGCGCGCCGGTGGCGGCGGCGGCGCCGGCGACCCGCGCGAGCGGGATCGCGCGGAGGTCGCCGCCGACGTGCGCGCCGGCCGTGTCTCGCCGCAGGCGGCCGCCGAGGTGTACGGGCTCGAAGTCGAGACGGGCGTGGTGTCGTGAGCGTCGCCGCCACCTGGCTCGACGCCTACGCGGCGGCGTGGCGGGCCGGCGACCCCGAAGCCGCCGGCGACCTGTTCGCCGACGACGCCGCCTACACGTTCGACCTCTTCGGCCCCGGCCTGCGCGGTCGCGAGCAGATCGTCGCCTACTGGACGCAGGCGATCGGCGGGCAGAGCGAGCTGAAGCTCGAGGTCGAACCGCCGCTCAGCGACGGCGACCGCGCCGCCGCGGCGTGGCGGGCGACCTTCGTCCGCGACGGCGAGCAGGTCGAGCTGGCCGCCTGCCTGCTGCTGCGCTTCGACGCCGACGGCCGCTGCAGCGACCTGCGCGAGTACTGGCGCCAGGCCGAACCCTCCCCCACCTGACAACGAGGAGACAACTCAATGCTGAACTTCGACGCGGATCGCTTCCGCTCGATCCAGGGCGGCGCGGTCGCGCTCGCCGGTCCGCTGCGCACGACCGTCGGCGAGCTGGTCGACGGCGGTGCGAGAAACCTCTTCTTCCTCGGTGCCGGCGGTGCTGGTGTGCTGATGCAGCCGGCAGCGCTGCTGCTGGGCCGGTCGAGCGCGTTCCCGGTGAAGCTGGTCCACGCGGCGGAGATCGTCGCGATGGGCGACGTGTCGCTCGGCGAGGGTTCGATCGTCGTGATCCCGTCGCTCTCCGGGACGACGAAGGAGGCGATCGAGGTCCTCGAATACGCGCAGGGCAGAGGCGCGAAGGTGATCGCGCTGACCGGTCACGCGAACACGCCCGTGGCGCAGAAGGCCGATCACAACTTCTCGAACTTCGCCGAGGACGACACCTCTTCGGAGATGTTCTACCTGCTGTCGCTCGTGGTGGTGCTGTCGATTCTGGACGCGCGCGGCGAGCTGGCGGGCCCGTCGTTCGATGCGATCGTCGGCGAGCTGAGTCTGCTGCCGGAGCTGCTCGTGTCGGTGAAGGAGAGCTTCGAGCCGCGCGCTGAGGAGCTGGCCGGGCTCTACAGAGATGAGCCGTACCACATCATCACGGGCGCCGGTTCGGCGTGGG